>NZ_JAAHFV010000030.1:0-38826 GCF_010672755.1 Moorena sp. SIO1F2 | reverse complement strand
CTCACTAATCAGTATAGCCAATCTGTCAGTATAGCCAATCTGTCACCGCCTCAAGCCAATACCCCAGTATTAGTCAGTCCAATCCTCACTAACAGGGTAATTGACCCAAAAAATCAGATATAAGTCCAAAAATTGGGAATTTTAGACTTATAGTATTTTCTAGTCAAAGTAGAAAAACAAAAGTGCTATCACTAATCTTATCAAATGATTAAACTCTGATTAATTGCAAATTAACTGAGAAGTTAATTTATACTGACTTGAAGCTCCTCACTCGAAGCTCCTGATTCCTGAGGTGCGCTTTCCGTAGGCGAATTAAATTCGCCACGGGTCGCACCTCGATAACGTTGCTTATGTCGAAATCACCTTGGCACGATATCGAAGGAAAACCATAAGTAAAATTACTCAACAGTTCTAGCCTATAGTTTCCAAAGCCAATCCCCTTCAATTTATACAGTTAATACTTTATCTAGCGGTTATAATAGTAATTATGGATACATTTTTTTACCTATTCCCTATTCCAAAGTTTCCTACTCCCTACTCCCTGTTCCCTTTTACCTGAGCCAAATTTACCTTTGCTATAACAATACAAATCGTCAAAGTCAGATAAGACAAATTGTCAACCTTTTTGGCTTTGTAATAAATCTTAAAATTTTCTGAAAATATACTAATACTAAGGGTTAGCTGGCTATACTAAAACCAGGTGATATATCTAAAGTCAGGTATCGCTATCCTTGCTCCAGTTAGTAGCTATATCTACTAACTGGAGCTAGCTGCTTGCTTTGTAAACCATGTCATTTGAGTCAATCAATTTGACAAAGTTAGTTGTTTGCTTAAAAATTAGCAGTCACTAACTAGATATCTGATCAAGTCTAAGTAAATCCTCAGTTAATGAGGATTTATATCTAGGTAAAAACTAAAAAATAGGAGAATCGCAGTGTTTTTTTTTAAAGGAATAAAGCCCCAACAATTTTATGTTATTATATTGATGCTCAGCATGAATATAATTGTTTTTATGGCTCTAATGTCAAAGATGCCTAATAATTTTATACTAGCGTTTTAGTTAGTATATTATTTTACTATTATTTGAGTAGTATAATTAAGCCTTAGTAAGTTAGTGGTAAATATGTAGTGATTTTGCTACGGTAAGTGTGAAGGTTTCGGGTGTTAAAATCACTACTTGTTTACCACTACCAACAATTCCTCATTGAAACCTCATTGAGAACAATATGCTAGAGTATCTCCCCCCACTCAACGATCACAACTTGCCGTATCCCGATACAATTCATCCGATCGTGGTTCATTTTGTGATTGCCATGGTATTGTTTGCCGTCTTGTGTGACGCTATCGGCTACTTTAGCCGTAATTATCGCCTGTATGAGGTAAGTTGGTGGAATTTATTTTTTGCGACTATTTCTATCTTTATTGCTGTTATTTTTGGGCAAATTGAAGCTGGATTAGCAGAGCCTTACACAGCAGCAGAGGGAACATTGAACCTGCATACGCTGATTGGCTGGTCTCTGTCTGGCATCATTGCAGCGGTGACAGCATGGCGCTACATTATTCGTTCTCGCAATCCCAAAGAGTTACCCATACCTTTTTTGGGGGTGGGGGTGTTGTTAGTAGGGTTAGTGTTTGTCCAGGTCTACCTGGGTGACTTACTCGTTTGGGTCTATGGATTACATACTGTTCCGGTAGTAGAAGGGACTAGGGAGGGCTTGTTGCAATGAGTTCAAACCTAATTGACCAACTAGGGAGCCAATTGGGAGCCAATGGCTTGCCTTACCCGATTCCGATTCATCCCAATCTGGTACATCTAACTCTTGGTTTATTTATCGTGGCGATCGGCTTTGATATCGTTGGGGTCTTGTTTCCCCTGGAAAAACCAGTCTTTAAGATACTGGCAATTCCTGCCACAAGATCCAATTTTTTTGATGTCGGCTGGTACAACATGCTGGCAGCAGCAGTGGTTACTTTCTTTACTGTTGCAGCCGGTTTCTATGAAATCATGCTGGCAGACCCACCCACAGACGTTAGAAGTGCCTGGGGATTACAGGCCATGGAAACCATGCTTTGGCATGGAGTTGGTGGGGTCTTGTTGCTGCTGCTGATTGTAGCAATGACAGTATGGCGAGGATTTCAGCGATTTGTTTGGAATAAAGATAGGGCCAGACAGGTACAATGGACCTATTTGTTAGCGGGACTAGGGATTTTCGCACTGATGTTTGTTCACGGTACCCTGGGAGCGCAACTGGCGGCAGATTTTGGCCTACACATTAGCGCTGATCGCCTGTTGAGACTGGGAGAAGATCCAAACTTACTGTTGAAATAAATAGGCTTATGAATATTCGCAGGATTTTGACCTTGGTTGTCGTTGCGATCGCATTAGCCGGGATTAGTCTGTGGATGGGTCAACAGGCTTACTCTTGGTTTCCTCCCCAAGCTTCAGCTGAATCCCTGCTAGTTGACGATTTATTCAGTTTCCTTGTGACACTGGGAACCTTTATTTTCTTAGGAGTAGTAGGAACCCTAAGCTATTCAGTCTTGTTTCAGCAAGCAGGCAAGTATGACATCAGCGATGGTCCTCCAATTGAAGGAAACATCACCCTGGAAATCGTCTGGACAGCGATTCCCTTAGCCTTAGTAATTTGGATTGCAGCCTACAGCTACCAGGTCTACGACCAGATGTCGATTCTCGCTCCGATGGAGCATGTTCATCTAGAAATGGCAACCGCTGAGGCTGCACCAATCGAGCCAAGCACTCACTCACAAATGCCTGACTCCAGTGAACCAATAGAGCGCATAGAAGTATTGTCTCGTCAGTGGGCGTGGGAATTTCGCTATCCCGAGCAGAGTATCAGCAGCACAGAACTGCATTTACCCAACAACCATCGCATCAAGCTTACCCTGAAATCAGAGGATGTGATACATGGGTTTTATATACCCGCCTTTCGAGTCAAGCAGGATATTATCCCAAATCAGGCGATCGAGTTTGAATTTACTCCCATTCGCGAAGGCAACTATCGCTTGCGGGATTCTCAATACAGTGGGACTTACTTTGCAGCAATGCAGGCGGATGTGGTAGTAGAGTCCCCGGAATCCTATCAGCAGTGGCTTGCTCAAGCGGCGGTTCAACCACCCGCAGCAGCCTACAATCCAGCCTTCGAGGAATATCGTCGAGCCTCTGAAACAGCAATTAATGCAGGCTGGAAAACTGTGGTTCCAGCTGCGCCTCCTATGGTGAATTACTCCGGTTCAAATATCCAAAACAAAGGATTATGACCAATCTTTCTTCGGTTGACGCGATCGCATCCTTGGGCAAACAGCCCTCGCCAGGTACCCCTGAAGACTGGAAACGGTTTTTCAGCTTCAGCACCGATCACAAAGTGATTGGGATTCAGTATATTGTCACCTCTTTTTTCTTTTTTCTCATTGGTGGAATCTTTGCCATGATCGTCCGGGGTGAACTGATTACCCCAGAGGCCGATCTGGTTGATCGCACCGTCTACAATGCTATGTTTACCCTCCACGGAACAGTAATGCTGTTCTTGTGGACCTTTCCAGTGTTGGCCGGGCTGGCCAATTACCTAGTACCGCTGATGATTGGGGCACGGGATATGGCATTTCCCAGGCTAAATGCCCTGGCCTTCTGGATGGTGCCCGTCTTTGGGATTGTCCTGATGGGAAGCTTTTTAGCTCCAGGAGGTCCAGCCCAGGCAGGTTGGTGGTCTTATCCACCTGTGAGCCTGCAAAACCCCACTGGTGCTTTGATTAACGGTCAATTTCTCTGGCTACTAGCCGTGGCGCTTTCGGGAGTATCCTCTATTCTAGGAGCTGTCAATATCGTAACCACGATTATTCGGATGCGATCGCCCGGAATGACCTTTTTCCGAATGCCTGTCTTTGTCTGGGCTGTACTCAGTGCCCAGATTATTCAATTATTTGGCTTACCTGCCCTGACTGCTGGAGCCATCATGCTGTTGTTTGATTTAACCCTAGGCACCAGCTTTTTTGACCCTGCCAAAGGGGGCGATCCCATTCTGTTCCAGCACTTTTTCTGGTTCTACTCTCACCCAGCCGTTTACGTAATTATCCTGCCGATTTTTGGCATTTTTTCAGAAATATTCCCAGTTTACGCCCGCAAGCCCCTTTTTGGTTACAAAGTAGTTGCTATTTCATCCCTAATTATTGTCGGGTTGAGCGCTATAGTCTGGGTGCATCACATGTTTGCTAGTGGCACCCCCGGATGGATGCGGATGCTGTTTATGTTCTCCACAATGCTGATTTCCGTGCCAACTGGCATCAAAGTGTTTGCTTGGGTAGCCACCATTTGGGGAGGCAAACTCAGACTCACCAGCGCCATGCTTTTCGGACTAGGTGGCTTGGTGATGTTCGTATTTGCGGGCATTACTGGCATTATGTTAGCAGCCGTTCCAGTAGATATTCACGTCAACAACACCTATTTCGTTGTTGGTCACTTTCACTACGTTATCTATGGCGCAACAGTTATGGGAATTTATGCCGCCTTCTACCATTGGTTCCCCAAAATGACAGGGCGCATGTATAATGAAGGGTTGGGAAAACTGCACTTTGCCCTGACCTTTATCGGAGCCAATCTCAATTTCTTCCCCATGCACCCATTAGGACTGCAAGGCATGCCCCGCCGAGTTGCGTCCTACGATCCCGAATTTGCCTTTTGGAATGTGGTTGCTAGCATTGGAGCCTTCCTGTTGGGCATGTCTACTTTGCCCTTTATCCTCAATATGGTCGGTTCCTGGGTACAAGGAGAAAAAGCACCAGCCAATCCCTGGCGGGCGATCGGGATAGAATGGCTTGTCTCCTCCCCGCCCAGTCACGAGAACTTTGAACAGTTGCCTGTGGTGATTGCCGAACCCTATGGCTATGGCAAATCTGAACCTTTGGTGTCTAACCCTGATGCGCTAGAAGTTACCCATGAACCCAACTGAAATCGATCCATCACTCACCTCTGGTGTAATACCGAGTCAGACCCATACCTCTGATGGGACGGCAGAACATAGCCATGATGAAGCAGGCAACAGCATGTTTGGCTTCATCATTTTCTTGCTCTCGGAAAGTGTTATCTTCCTGAGCTTCTTTGCTGGATACATTGTTTACAAGACTACCACAGCCGACTGGCTCCCTACCGGTGTCACAGGGCTAGAGATCAAAGAGCCAGCTATTAATACTGTAGTGCTGGTGTCTAGTAGTTTCGTAATTTACATTGCCGAACGATATCTTCATGTCAAAAATCTGTGGGGCTTTCGGGCATTCTGGCTCCTGACCATGGCAATGGGGAGCTACTTTTTATATGGTCAGGCAGTGGAATGGGGCAGTCTCCCCTTTGGATTTACCGATGGGGTATTTGGCGGCACCTTTTATTTGCTCACCGGGTTTCATGGTTTGCACGTGCTCACAGGAGTCTTGCTGCAATTGATTATGCTGGGACGCTCCTTCATTCCCGGTAACTACAACAACGGTGAGTTTGGGGTTGCTGCCACCTCCCTGTTCTGGCATTTTGTCGATGTGATCTGGATTATTTTGTTTGTGCTGATTTACATCTGGCAGTAGCGTTATTCTTAGGTTGGGTGAGCAGGAGCGTAACCCAACCAGGTAAGGCTTTCGTCACGTTTAGTGATATTTCCAATAAAAAAATGCTCTATGAAACTGACATCATCCAATGGGTTGAACAACAAGTTTCCCTGATCAAAGAACAACGGTATAGTGAAGTAGACTGGGTTAATCTCCTAGAAGAGATTGAAGACTTGAGTAAACGAGAGCGAGACCGCTTTTTATCCTCGATTCGTTTAACGATTCAACATCTGTTGAAATGGGAATATCAACCTGAAAAACGGTCTAGGTATTGGGAAATCACCATCAAACGAGAGCGCAATAACCTTAAACGCTATCTCAGAGATACTCCTAGTTTAAAGCGATACTGGGCAGATTTATCAAAAGTTTATGGTGATGCGAGAGCCGACGCTGCTAATGAAACCGGAATTTCCGATTGGGACTTTCCTGACAACTGTCCCTATTCTCCTGAGCAAATCCAATCGGATTGGTTTCCTCCAATTGGAGGTAAAACAATGGATACCCAAACGACCTATCGAGAAATAATCAAACAAGTTATTTTAAAATACGCTCAATTTCGTCCCTCTCATGGAGACATCCGACTTGATCCTATTTTTGACGAAACACGAGAGCACTATGGATTAATGCAGGTAGGATGGTCACAGGGAAAAAGAATCAGAGGGAACCTAATATATATTACTCTAAAAAATACTAAAATTTATATTGAATATGATGGAATAGAAACGGGTATCACTACTGATTTAGTTAATGCTGGCATCAAGAAAGAAAATATTGTTTTAGCTTTCTATCCTCCCGAAATGCGTCAGCAAACTGAATTTGCCGTCAATTAAAAATTGATTCGTGTTTGATAAAATAAAGGCTATAACCAATTTAATTTTAAATGACCATGGATAGAAAAGACAGGTTACCGCTTCTAGGAGTAGGGTTTACTATTAGCTTAATCCTCATGGGTTGTAATCCCTCTGATGATGCGTTAGAAAAATCTCGTTATCAACCCTTGAATATAGCTGAAATCAAAGGTAAGAGAATAGGAGATGATCCGAAAGCGATCGCATTAGACTTATTTGGTAACAAAGAAACGGTCGAGAGTGAGTTTACTGAAGAAATAAAGGTGATTGAGCAGCAAGCTTTTGAGAAAATCGTGATTCTAACCCAGATGAATCTACCTGATGACAAAATTAGGGGCAAGCGTTATCGACTTGAGTTTCAATTCGATCAATCTACCGGTAAATGGAATTTAAAAGAAGCAGGTCGTCAACAGTCCTGTTATAAAAGTGAGAAACCTAAAGATTGGACAATTGAGCCTTGTCCCTAGCTAAACTTGTCGATAGCGTTTATCGTATTTATGAGGTAAGCTATCAGCTATCAGCTATCAGCTATCAGCTATCAGCTATCAGCTATCAGCTATCAGCTATCAGCTATCAGCTATCAGCTATCAGCCATCAGCCATCAGCCCTACTAGATTCAACATTTCTGGGGAATAACCTATCACTAACCTATAATTGTACTAAGTTACTGCTATGTCAATCAGCACCGAAGCTATCAAGCAAGACCTGGATATACTTACTGCTGAACAACTTCAGCAAGTCGCTGATTTTATTGCATTTCTTAAGTTTCAAGATAAACGTCGTCGGATTGTCCTAGATCCTGCTCAGTTAAAAGCCCTTGCTCATGAGTTTGCTGAGGAAGACCGCGCTCTTGCTGAAGTGGGAATGAGCGATTATGCCGCAAGTCTTGATCAAGAAGATAAGCTATGACCAATCAATATCAGCGTGGGGATATCTGGGTAGCTAATCTCAATCCAACTCAAGGTTCTGAGCAAGCAGGTATTCGTCCTGTCATTATTTTTCAAAATGACATTGTTTCCCAGTTCTCTACAACAATTATTGCAATTCCTCTAACGACAAATCAACGCCGCGCTTCATTACCAATTTGTGTTCAAATTGCACAAGGAGAGGGTGGATTAGCTCAAGATTCTGTTGCACTGTGTTTCCAAATGCGAGTGCTTGACAAAAGTCGTTTAATTCAACAACTGGGGCACCTGAGTCCTAAAACAGTTGCTCAATTGGAAGAAGTGGTTTTGCTAACACTTGGATATGAGCTATAAATCCTGCTTTCCATAAGATAATCCACCTATCCAAAAGTGCGATCGCGTAGCGTGGCCTACGGCCAATCGCTAATTTTCTAAGGTATGTTAATTAAGTAACGCACCTATCCTCAAAAATATCACAAGTCAGTGATCATCTGTAACTCCTGAACTCCTGCAAGCGCACTACACATTCAGAGGTTTGACATTCCTAAACTCCGAAACTTAGTCATAGCTGACTTCTGACTTCTGACTTCTGACTTCTGACTTCTGACTTCTGACTTCTGACTTCTGACTTCTGACTTCCGACTTCCCACTTCAAACTTCGGACTTTTACTATGATTATCGACGACCAATATTACGACTTTATTATTATCGGCACAGGGGCTGGCGGCGGAACCTTAGCCTATAAACTTGCGCCAACAGGAAAGAAAATTCTGATCCTAGAACGAGGCGATTTTATGCCTCTAGAAGAGCAAAATCGCAGTAATGTCGATATTTTTAAGCGAGAACGCTATCACGCTCCTGAAATTTGGTATGACACTGCTGAAGAACCCTTTTTCCCCCAAATGAATTACGCTATCGGTGGCAATACTAAAATCTATGGTGCAGCATTGCTACGACTGCGGGAGCGGGATTTTGAGAAAGTGCAACATCAAGAGGGAGTGTCGCCGGAGTGGTGTTTGAAATATTCCGACTTTGAACCCTATTACACTGAAGCGGAACAGCTTTATAAGGTTCACGGTCAGGCAACCAGCGATCCCACCGAGCCATTTCATAGTCAAGACTATCCCTTTGAAGCAATCCCCCAAGAGCCTCAAATTGCGGAAATTTACAATGCGATCGCTCAGCAAGGTCTGCATCCATCTTACCTACCGTTAGGACTGACGCGCCAAGACGACGACCCAACCAATGATTCCGAGGTCAGCGGAATTGTGCCAGCTTTGACACATCCGAACGTGACCTTAAAAACCAATGCGAAGGTAGTCTGTTTGCACACTAACCCCTCAGGTTTAGCAGTTAAAGGGGTCGAAGCCGAAATTGCCGGACAATCCTACTTGTTTATGGGGGAAATTGTCGTGGTTGCTTGTGGTGCCGTGAATTCAGCAGCATTACTATTACACTCTGCCAATGATCGACACCCCCAAGGACTTGCTAACAGTTCGGGGCAAGTGGGACGGAATTTGATGAAAAGCCTAATGACTGCTGTAGTGCAACTGAGCACTAAGCCCAATTCAGGTGCTTTTCAAAGAAGTATTTATCTCAATGATTTTTATTGGGGTGATCCCGATTTTCCTTACCCAATGGGTCACATTCAAAATTCCGGTGGATTGCTGACAGATATTATTTTTGCTGAAGCACCACCACTGTTATCGGTTCTGGCAAAATTTATGCCAGGATTTGGACTGAAGCAGTTAGCTACTCGTTCCATTGGCTGGTGGGTGCAGACGGAGGATTTGCCTGATCCCAATAATCGAGTACGAATTGATGGAAACAAGTTGTATATTGACTACACTCCCAATAATATTGAAGCCCACGATCGGCTGGTTTATCGATTGACTGAGGTGCTAAAAACCATTGAAAAACGGCTGGATAGTTTTCAGAGCGGTAAAATATATCCTCGTGGAGAAGTGCCGATTCAGGTAATGGCAAACCAGTGTGGCACCTGCCGTTTTGGAGACGATCCTGCTACTACTGTACTCAATCGCAACTGTCGCACTCATGATGTGGAAAACCTTTACGTAGTCGATGGCAGTTTCTTTCCATCCAATGCTAGTGTCAGCCCAGCGTTAACCATTATTGCTAATGCTCTAAGGGTGGGCGATCATCTGATTGAACAGTTTGGGTAAGGATGTAGGGGAGCATGTCACTTTTGAAATTAGGTACATAGATCCCCCCTAACCCCCCTTAAAAAAGGGGGGAATTAGATTCAAAAGTCCCCCTTATTAAGGGAAACGGGGGATCTGAATCAGGGCTTAACAAAACTGACATGCACCCGCATGTAGGGTGCATTAGGGGCGGGCTTGCCCTCATTTTCACAGTCGCCAGTGTTTGGAGAGCCCGCCCCGTAACGCACCACCTTTAGACTCTACGTCAATATCTATGACTCGATACTGTTGTTTGATACTTCAATGACTCTTAGCTCGATTATTGCTTCTGGAGTCTTTATCAACAGACTGAAAAATCTGAAGCTTTTGTGGCTGTTAAGGCAATTAAACCAGATAAACCAACCACTTTCAGGAAACTTCCCGCAGAATCACTGATTAGGGCTTAACACCTAACCTACTAGAATAGTAACATAACTTTCAAAAAAAGAATATATCCTGGATTAGGCTATATGCGTTCGCGTAGCGTAGCCCTTCGGGCTAATCGCAAAAAATTTCACACCAGCCCTAATCCTTGTGTTCTCGGTAATCTAGTCAGCAAATCATAACAACAATGAGCGACTTGATACCTCCTCAGGGTAGGAAAACTACTGAGCAAATAATCTATGAAATTTTATTCAACTATAAATAGCTCACTGATAGATATAATAGTCAAGATTTTTGTAGAGATGTTATCGAAAACTGAAGTTATGGTAAATAGCAAATAAATTATGATTTTTAGTTTAAACTTAATCAATAGCTCTATAAGGTAAACCTTATCATACTGATATAGTATTATCAAATATTTTTAGTATAATAATTACTAATTCGATGGCTTAAGTGACTTGTGGGATCGTCCTTTAAACTTTATTTTTAAGTATTTATGCTTAAGCTAATTTAAGAAAAATTTGGCAAAGTATAAAAAAAAGAATGAATTAGGACTATGTCAGAACTGAACCCACCTCTTACAAAAAATGATTTCACTAACACTTGCTGGCAAGATATAGTGAACAGCAGCGAAAGTAAGGATTGTATCACCTATTGTATTGGTTTTCATGAAAAAGCCAAGGAGGCGCAAGAATCAGGAAATTTCAGAGAACAAGCTGTTTTTGAAATTCTGGCAGTCGTGACTAAGGCTCGAATTAATCCAGAATGCAACGAAAAGTTGTTTGCTGATAGGTTTAAAAATCTTACAGAAGAGCAGCTAAATTTTCTTGCTGAAATTGCACCTGAAATATCAGATCCTGAACTTCAAGCGCGAGTAGCAGATATTCTTTGGGTCATACGACGTGACCATCCAATGGCTCAGTTGTCAATTACCGCTTACTTAAAATCAGCAACTACGTTAGAAAGATCTAAAAATTGGCATCATTATTTGGAGAGAATAGAACGAGCATTTCGGCTGGAATGCCAATTTAAAAATAAGAAAAAAGTTGTTTTTCAACATATAGAAGCAGTTCTGGAACGCTATGAAGGGGAAGACTATTTGTGGCCATCTAGACAGTTAATGGAGCTATTGCAGGAACATAAATGTGGAAAACCAGTCAAATATGCAGCCCTTGCTGAAAAAGCAGTAACTTTAGCAGAATCAAGCTCTAATTGGGAAATAGCAAGAAGATTCTGGAGTATTAAAGCAGTATGGCATCGTATGGATAAAGACTACAGCAAAGAGCGTGCTGCTTCAATGTCAGCCGCTGAGACTTATGTCAAGGAAGCCGACTCTGCTCATGAAAGAACTCCACCAAGCGACGCCGCTATAGTCGCATCAGGTTTGTTACAACAAGCTGTTGAAGCCTTTAGAAAGATTCCAGGCACAAAAGCAAGAGTTGAGGAACTTCACAGGCTGCTTCTTCAGTACCAAGAAAAAAGTCGCAACGAGATGATGACCATTTCTCATAAAATGGATATTAGCAAGGTCGTAGAGAAAGCAAGAAATCATGTTAGGGGCAAAAACCTTCAAGAGGCACTCTTCACTTTGGCTCTTTTGGGTGCTCCAACTCATGTCTCTAAATTGAAACAACAAGTACAGCAGGACGCTGATAACTCTTTAGGATCTCATCTTGTCCCTATTAAAAAAATAAATGAAATGGGCAAAACTGTTGCTATTCAACCATATTCTGTTCTCTCCAGTGATCCTGAAGAAGCGGAGCGTGCAACCCATTTTTATATGTGCCTGAAAGCCATTGAATATTATAAGCTACAAGCTCAAGCATATATTGAACCTGCCAGAGATCAGATTAATTTAGAGCATTGTGTTCGACTAGACGATATTCTCTTCATCGTTTCCAATAGTCCATTTATTCCCCCTGAGCGTGAATACCTGTTTGCAAAGGGGCTGTATGCTGGACTTACTGGAGACTTTTTCACATCTACCCACATCCTAATTCCCCAAATTGAAAACTCTATCCGTTATATCATGTGGGAAAGAGGCATCATTACTTCTAAGTTGGACGACAACGGTATTCAGGATGAATTTAGTTTGAGCAAGACTCTTTATCATCCAGAGATAACCTCTATTTTTGAGGAAAATACGCTATTTGACTTGAAATGTTTACTGGTTGAACATGCTGGTAGTAACTTAAGAAATCGTATGGCTCATGGTTTGATTCGGGATGGTGAGTTTAGGAGTCCATTGATGTCATATCTCTGGTGCCTTACATTGAGGCTTTGTTGCTTGCCTATCTTGATACATCAGCAGCAAGTTGAGCAATCAAACACAAGTACTGATGCAATCTAAGATTAGTGCGTTCGCTAGCCAACGCCCTTCGGGCTAATCGCTTTTAGCGGAAGCTGAGGCCGTTGGCCACGCTTTGCGAACGCTTCATCGCGTAGCGTGGCCTACGGCCAATCGCTAATTTTGTAGGGTGTGTTGGGAGCATGTCAAATTTCCATGACAAATGTACTCAAATAACTCATGACCGCTACTGAACCACCAAAAAAGTTTAACCAATCACTGCACCCGACCGTAAGCTAGACAATTTATTATTAAAATTGCTGATTTCTCATAACACCAAAAAATAATCCCATCTCTTTCTCCCGACTCCCGACTCCCGACTCCCGACTCCCGATTCCCGTTCCCCTCCTGGGAGGGGTTAGGGGTGGGTTCCGACTCCCTACTCCCGTTCCCCTCCTGGGAGGGGTTAGGGGTGGGTTCCGACTCCCGATTCCCGTTCCCCTCCTGGGAGGGGTTAGGGGTGGGTTCCGACTCCCGATTCCCGTTCCCCTCCTGGGAGGGGTTAGGGGTGGGTTCCGACTCCCGATTCCCGTTCCCCTCCTGGGAGGGGTTAGGGGTGGGTTCCGACTCCCTACTCCCTTCGCTATATTACCAAAACCCCCGCTTCCCAGTAGGAAGTACTGTTGTCCAATTAGTCTTAGCTTGAGCCAACTGTTCCTTAGTAATTTTAGCATTAGCAAGATTGGCTCCACACAAATTTGCTCCCCGTAGATTAGCATTTTCGAGATGAGCATAACTAAGATTTGCCCCACGCAAGTCTGCTCCTGCCAAAATAGCTTTTTTCAGGTAAGCTCGACCCAAATTGGCATTGCGTAAGTCGGCTTGATGGAGATTCGCTTCACCAAAATTAGCACTAGATAAATCCGCTCCCTTCAAACTAATATTTAACAGTTTGCCCTGGCGGAAAATTATCCCAGATAACTGGGCATTATTAAGGTTAAGTCCCCTCAAATCTTTAGCCGCAAAGTCTCTTCTGCCAGAGCCGTAAGCTTTTAATAACGTTTCCGCCTCCAACTTGCCATTACCCTTCGACTTGCCTGTAATGCTATTCCTACTACCGCTCACAGCTGTAGAATCCCTGTTGGTAAAACCTCCACCGTTTTTAGGTTCTGATCTTCGACCATTGCTCAATCCCCGACGCTCCCGCCATTCTCTAATTTGCTCTGCCATTCTTCGGGATTGAACTGACGACGGGGATGAATAACCATTCACAGGACCCAAATTCTCTGAGTTGAAGTGAGAATTAGCGTCATCCATCCGTTGCGACACTAAGCTTTTGTTTAAACTCTCCAGATATGGCTCTAGGTCAAGAGCTCTCAGGATGTCTTCTGAGCACTGATAGCGATAACGGACAGAAGACTCCAGCATTTTTCTTAAAACCTTAGCAAAGTGGTCACTAACGTTGACATTAGTCTGCCAGACTATTTCTCCGGTTGAAGGATTATAATCGAGGTCTTTGGGAGATTTACCCGTCAACAGATAAAGGCAAGTAACCCCCACTGCATAGATATCGCTAGCAATTACAGGTCGCAATGCCATTTGTTCAGGAGGGGCAAAGCCTGGAGTTCCTATGGCATAGTTGGTCAATACTGTGTCTGAGGAATTGGAGGGATTGGTTTGGCTGTTTTTCACAGCCCCAAAATCAATCAGTACCAGTTTGCGGTCTTGGTCACGACGAATTATATTCGCTGGTTTAATGTCCCGGTGAATTACGTTTTTCTGATGAATATATTGCAGGAGTGGTAGAATTTCACTTAAAAATTGTTTAACTCCCTCTTCCGAGAATGAACCAGACCGTCTGACTTGCTGTTGCAGTGTCAAACCGCTAATGTATTCCTGAACCAGATAAAAATGCTCATTGTCTTGAAAGTAATCGAATAACTGTGGGAATTGGGGATGATTCCCTATTTCTCCCAAGGTTCGGGCTTCTCGCTCAAACAGATCCCTTGCCATCGGTGAAATCTCTGAGCCTTTGGCGCTTGGGCGGAGTTGTTTGATTACACGGGTCGGCTTACCGGGCAAGGATTGATCTGTTGCTAAGAAAGTTGCTCCAAATCCGCCTTGACCGAGTGGTTTTATCACACGATAGCGGTCAACTAATAATAATTTAGAACTGCACGCCTGACAAAAGTCGGCGTGTTCTGGGTTTTTTGCCTGAGTGCAGGTAGGATTTAGACAGTAGCTCATTCAGCCTTACTGATGTTCCTTTGCCCATACTGGAACTAAAACTTTTGCTCGGAGCACCTGAGCAGGAAAGATGATTTATAGTCTTTTACTTTTCTTTATTTTATGCAAAATGCCTCTTACTACCCCCTTAGTTAGACAACTATTCCGGTGAAACCTGATCCTCAACCAGGATACCTTATTTTTTGTATCCACCTAAGGGTACAAAGGACAATTTTGAGTTAAGTAAAGGGTGATTAAAGTAAAACGTATATGAAGCTACCTATATTTTAGAGCGTTTATTTAGCATTGACCATAGATAGTGTACTTTTGTCAAGCGTTAAGGGGTTAGACCCATCACAATAGAAAAATGTTTTCGTGGAAGGTAAGCTATCAGCTATCAGCTATCAGCTATCAGCTATCAGCTATCAGCTATCAGCTATCAGCTATCAGCTTATGCGCACGCTACTTGAGGTGCCATTGGTCTTTGGCCACGCTAAGCGAACAGCTTTTGAATAAAATAAGCACCTCAAGCAGCGTGAGCCTAAAGCTCACGGCTGACCGCTGACTGCTGAACGCGCACGCGTGCGCGTAGCGCATATGCTTACGGTGGAAGTAACGGGCAACTTGCACCTTATTTATTACCTTATATTAGAGTTCAGCAAAAAAATTTAGGAGTCCATGCGTATATCGTTAAACTGGCTGCGAGAACTAGTAGAAGTAACTCTGAAACCAGAAGAGCTAGCTCAAACCCTAACTATGGCTGGGTTTGAGGTAGAAGATATTGAAGACCAGGGAAACCTGGCCGATGGCGTGGTGATTGGCAAGGTTCTGGAGGTAGAGCCTCACCCTAATGCAAATAAGCTTCGGGTCTGTCAAGTGGATATTGGTGGCAGTGACCCATTGAATATTGTTTGTGGTGCGTCCAATGTCCGACCAGACATTTACGTGCCGGTCGCCACCATCGGAACCTACCTACCAACTATTGATTTGAAAATTCGCGCCTCAAAACTGCGCGGTGTTCGCTCAGAAGGGATGATTTGTTCCCTAGCAGAAGTGGGCTTGGCCAAGGAATCCGCTGGCATTCATATTTTCGAGGCAGAAACTATACCCCTAGGCAGTGATGCTCGTCCTTTACTGGGGTTAACCGATACCATTCTTGATGTTACCTCTACAGCTAATCGGGCGGATGCTCTAAGTATGGTGGGCGTGGCCAGAGAAGTAGTGGCCTTAACTGGGGCATCATTAACCTTGCCAGAAACTGTTGAGGTGTCTATTCCAAAAAAATCCGATGCCTTGACCTTGAAAGTATCTGAACCCAAAGCTTGTCCCGCCTATATTGGCACTGTGATTGAAGGGGTTAAGATTGCTCCTTCTCCGGATTGGTTACAACAGCGCTTGGAAGCCGCTGGAGTACGACCGATTAATAATGTAGTGGATGTCACTAATTACATTCTCTTGGAATGGGGTCAGCCTCTCCATGCCTTTGACCGGGAACGCTTGCAAGCTGTTGCTGGGGTCGAAAACCTGACCATTGGTGTCCGCTTTGCTAAGAGTGGAGAATCCCTGACTACTCTTGATAGTCAAACCCGTTCCCTGGAACCACAAGCGTTACTGATCACAGCTAACGACCAACCCGTTGCGATGGCTGGGGTTATGGGTGGGGAAGCCACAGAAGTCAACGACAACACCCAAAGTATTGTTTTGGAAGCAGCACTGTTTGATCCAGTGACTGTTCGTCGTTCTTCCCGCAGTCAAAGCATACGGACAGAATCATCTACCCGTTATGAGCGTGGTGTCAATAAAGCAGAATTGGATATTGCTTGTAAAAGAGCGATCGCATTAATTACTGAGTTAGCTGCTGGTACCCCCACCACCCAGAGTATTGCTGACCAGCGCCCTGACCCCTCTACTTGGGCACGTTCCATTGAGTTACGTCTTGACCGTGTCAATCAGATTTTAGGGCCAGTTCATCAGGGAGAGGAGCTTGGGGAAATCCTGCCAGAAGATGTGGAAAGAATCCTGACTGCCCTCGGATGTCAACTACAACCGATAGCATCCCAGGATTCTGCCCAATGGAAAGTGACTGTACCCCCCTACCGCTACCGGGATTTAGAGCGGGAAATTGATTTAATTGAGGAAATTGCCCGTCTCTACGGCTATGACAACTTCTGTGATAGCTTACCAGACAAAACTGAACCAGGTTATCTCTCTGCTGAGGAATTTTTAAAGCGAAAACTGCGATCGCAATTCCGTGCAGTTGGGTTGACTGAATTAGTCCAGTATTCCTTGGTAAAGCCAGAGGAACAGACCCAAATTCGTCTCGATAATCCCCTGTTTACAGAATACTCATCCCTACGCACGGATTTACTATCAGGGCTTATTGATGCCTGTCAGTACAATATCGAGCAAGGCAATGGTGTACTCAACGGTTTTGAAATTGGTCGGATCTTCTGGCGAGCAGAAGAGGGTTTCGCAGAAGCTGATGCTATTGCCGGGATTTTAGGGGGAAATATCACCCAAGGTAACTGGGTCACGGGAGGGCGTTCCGAACCCATGACCTGGTATGAGGCTAAGGGAGTACTAGAGAGAGTGTTTTCCCGTTGCGGTCTGACAGTAGAATACCAACCAGACCACAGCGATCCCCGTCTTCACCCAGGACGCACTGCATCCTTGTGGTTGCAAGGTGAGAAATTAGGAAAATTTGGGCAGTTGCACCCCCAGCTACGCTCAGAAAGAGGTTTTCCCGATCAGGTTTATGTATTTGATTTGGACTTGGATCTAATTCTAGAAGCTCTTGATCGCGATGAAATTCTTACTCCCCGGTTCCAAGTCTATTCCACCTACCCAGCCATTGACCGGGATATTGCGTTCTTTGCCCCACTACAAGTCTCTGTGGCAGAAATCGAACGTTCAACCCGGAAAGCTGCGGGGAATTTGTTGGAGTCAGTGCAATTGTTTGATGAATATAAAGGAGAGTCTGTTCCTGAGGCACAGAGAAGTTTGGCATTTCGGCTAATCTACCGTGCTAGCGATCGCACTCTTACTGATGCAGAAGTCGAGCCAGTGCATCAGAAAGTGCGAGAAGCCCTAGAGGAAAAATTTGGGGTTAGCCTTAGAAGTTAAACGGAGAAGTTAAACGGTTGAAGGATGAAGTATTCATACTTCATCCTTCATTAATATCGTCTAACAGTTCATCTAGGGTCTGGTGCTGAGTACGGCGGGAGCGACGGCGGTATTTTTTTGTTTCTAGCTTGGGTTCGTATTGACGCCGACCAGAAGCTTTAATTTTTAACTTCATAGTGGATTCTATATCAGCTTTTTGGTTCAAAGCCTCTTGTCGTGCAATCACTTCTGCTAAAAAATCCAGATAATGCTGGTACCGTTCCCAGTCTCCTCGCACAGCACAGTTTGGCTCATTCCGATGTAGGCAATTACTGAATTGACAGCGGTGTTGGGCTAAACGCTCTCTTGCTTCTGGAAAGTAATGGATTAAATCCTCCGGAGTACAAGTCAAGTCAGGCTGATTGAATCCGGGGGTATCTGCCAAAAAACCACCTCTAGGCAACTCAAATAATTCCACGTGCCTAGTGGTGTGGCGTCCTCGACCCAGTTTACCAGTCACTTCTGCCACCCGCACCCTTGTTGCTGGAATCAGATAATTAATTAGACTGGATTTACCGACACCGGAAAGACCAGCCATAACGCTAATTGTCTGACTCAACAGGTCAGTCAGTTGTGCTAAACAAGTACCATTATGAACACTGATCAAGACTGGCTGATAACCCCATGCTTCCAGACGCTGTTGCCAATGCTGCTGTTGCTGTTGTGTTACTAAATCACGTTTATTCAGACACAAACATACCTTGAAACCAGTAGATTCTGCCTTAACCAAAAACCGACTCAGCTGATAAGCATCCAGGGTCGGTTCTTCCAGAGCAAAAACCACCAGAATTTGCTGAGCATTGGCGATTGGTGGGCGGTCGAGCTGGGTTGTGCGGGGTAGCACTTCGGCAATCACCCCTCGTCCACCAGCCCAGTCAGGTTCATCTACTACAACCCTGTCTCCCACCATCACCTGCTGGCCAATTTTTTTTAACCGGGCTCTACGGGTACATAAGAGCTTTGAAGGTTGTAGGTTATTTGCTTGAAGGTTATCTTCACAACCTACAACCTCCAACTTGTCAACCTTCAACTGATCTAAACGCACCTGATAGAAATTTGCCTGAACCGCCAGCACGGTACCCAGCCAAGGGGTTGACAAGTTTGATGAATTAGTGTATTCTAATTCAATCATGAAGATGCTGGTGTGGACGACGCACCTTCAGAGCAAAATAGCGATCGCGTTCTTCAACGCCCTCTATGGGGTAACCCTCCATAGTCAGACTATCAGGAACCTGTTCTATTGGTTCTCCCGGGTCGAGCCACACTTCTAATAGGGCACCTGGAGCCATTTTCTCCAGATAGAGTTTAGTGCGAACAAAGTTAATCGGGCAAGGGGTGCCGCGCAGATCCAGCTGATCATCAGGTAATGAACTCATCGCGGAAGATGCTAGTTCACTCATGAGCCAAACAACCCTCCCAAGAATCCTTCTATACCACCTTTGCCAGTGCGCTCTCCCTTAATATTCGCTAGCTTCTCTAGCAATTCCCTTTCGTCAGCGGTAATTCGAGTGGGGATATCTACCAAAATGGTGATTAGGTGATCGCCCCGACTGACTGGGTTGCCCAATTTGGGGACACCGTGATTGTCTAAAGTTAATACCGTATGGGGCTGGGTACCGGGTGGAATAGTTAATTCCTGTGGACCGTCCACTGTCTCTGCTTCGATAAGACAGCCTAATATGGCTTGTAAATAGCTAATTTTCATTTCAGACAGAATGTTAATACCATCCCGCTGAAACTTGCTGTCTTCGTTTACAAATAGATAAACGTATAGGTCTCCTGGTGGACCAGCACGTAATCCAGCATCTCCTTCTTTAGAAACCCGTAGCCTGGTACCATTATCCACTCCTGCTGGAATGGTGATTTTCAGCTTTTTGGTTTCTTGTTTACGACCAGCACCACCACAGGCTTCACACTTATCCTCAATGATTTGCCCTTCACCGTTACACGTAGGACAGACTGAGACTTGGGTGAAACTACCAAAGGGGGTACGAGTAGCACGCCGTACTTGACCTGTACCGTTACAGGTTGGGCAAGTGCGGGGTCGAGTTCCTGGCTTTGCCCCTGTGCCGTTACAGACTTTACAGGTTTCTAGGTGAGGAATTCGGATTTCCTTTTCACCACCGAATATAGCTTCCTTGAAAGCCAGCTTCAAGTCTAGTCGGAGGTCGTCACCACGCACCGGACCACTACGCCGACGACCAGTTTGCTGACCCATACCACCAGCAAAGCCGCTGAAGAAGCTTTCAAAAATATCAGCAAAGCCCATATCCCCAAAATCTGAGTAGCCTGCTCCCGCAGCTGAGGAAACACCAGCTTCCCCAAAACGGTCATATCTTGCTCGAGTTTCTGGTTCTGATAGGACTTCGTAAGCCCGGTTAATTTCCTTAAAGCGCTCTTCAGCTCCTGGTTCTTTGTTAACATCTGGGTGGTACTTCCGTGCCAAGCGACGGTAAGCACGTTTAATTTCATCTTTGTCGGCATCACGAGAGACACCAAGCAGATCATAATAGTCAGCCATAGAGCGCTGATCGGTATTCCATTTACATAGTAGGGGCTATTGTTATTCCTCAGGTTATTGCGACAAAAGCACCATGAGCGCATTTCAGCATTACCTGCATCCTATATCATTGTCTATCAAAAAAATCAGCTGATTGCCACCTGCTTATATGACCATAATGTCAAGGTCGGCTTGAGCTAGTCAAAGCAGCGAGTGAAATTATCTATCTTTTAGGGAGCTGTTGCCGTAATCAACTGCTTCGTAGTCAACATCCACCTCTAAGGTCTCATCCTCAAAATCAACCACAAATTCTCCTAGAGCATCCGGTGCTATTTGGGTGGAGTCGTTGGAATTTGACTCTTGAGCTGTTTCGTCAGAGGTAATAAATTCCGGGTCTGACCCAAGGCTAGCACTGGCGTAAATTATACCCCCAATTTCCAAGACAGTTTTCTGCAAAGTTTCAATAGCTTCTTTCACCTCCTCGACCTCAATTGAGGGGTTTGTCATTATGGTATCTAGGTGCTGCTTTTGTTGATCTGCTTGCTCCTTGAGTCCTTGAGCCTGAAGGTTAGTGCTAATCAATTCCCCATGGTCTTTGATGGTAGATTCATAGTTATATAGTAAGCCATCGGCTTGGTTTTTGAGTTGGATCAATTCCATGCGACGGCGGTCTTGGTCAGCATAGTCTTCTGCCTCACGGCGCATCCGTTCCACCTCCGCTGGACTTAATCCCCCCGTATTGGTAATCACAATACTTTGCTCTTTCCCAGTTCCTCGATCAGTGGCAGCGACTTTAAGAATGCCGTTGACATCGATTTCAAAGGTGACTTCAATTTGAGGTACACCACGGGGAGCTGGGGGAATACCAGTCAGCAGGAATTTTCCCAGGCTTTTGTTATCTCTAGCCATTGCCCGCTCCCCCTGCAATACATGGATTTCTACGGAGGTTTGTCCATCGGTAGCGGTGGAGAATACCTGGGACTTACTGGTAGGGATAGTAGTATTGCGCTCGATAATTTTGGTGAACACTTCCCCTAAGGTTTCTATACCCAGGGACAGGGGAGTAACATCCAGTAGCAGGACATCTTCGACTTCCCCGCCCAAAACACCAGCCTGAATTGCTGCTCCCAATGCCACAGCTTCATCGGGGTTAACCGAACGATCGGTAGCCTTACCATTAAAAAACCTTTTAATAGCATCCTGCACCGCCGGGATACGGGTCGAACCCCCTACCAGCAAAATCCGGTCAATCTCCTCTGGCTTGAGGTCACTATCTTTGAGCGCCTGCTTTACCGGTTCTATAGTTGCGTTAATCATGTCCCTGGATAGTTCTTCAAACTTAGCCCGGGACAACTCCATCTCTAAGTGTTTTGGTCCTGTTTCATCAGCAGTAATGAACGGCAAGTTGATGGGGGTGGCTACCATGCTAGACAGTTCAATTTTTGCCTTTTCCGCTGCCTCTCGCAAACGCTGAAGAGCCATTTTGTCTTGGGTGAGATTGATGCCCTCTTTGGCTTTAAAGTTTTCCACCATCCAGCGGACAATCACATTATCGAAGTCATCTCCCCCCAAATGATTGTTACCAGAGGTTGCCTTTACTTCAAAGACCCCATTCCCCAGTTGCAGAACTGAGACATCAAAGGTACCACCCCCCAAGTCAAACACCAAGATCAGCTGGTCTTGATCCAGCTTATCTAAGCCATAGGCAAGAGCAGCAGCAGTCGGTTCGTTTATAATGCGCAACACTTCCAAGCCAGCAATGGTACCCCCATCCTTGGTGGCTTGTCGTTGAGCATCGGTAAAGTAGGCAGGAACTGTGATCACGGCTTGAGTTACTGGTTCCCCAAGAAAGGTTTCAGCATCAGCCTTGAGCTTTTGTAAGATCATGGCCGAGATTTCCTGAGGGGTGTAATCTCGACGCCGAATCTTGACATCTACGGTCTCATCACGACCCTTAACACAGGTATAGGGGACACGGGAACGCTCTGTAGCGGTTTCATCCCAACGACGTCCGATAAAGCGCTTGATACTGTAGACACTGTTTTCCGCATTGGTCACTGCTTGACGCTTGGCCAGTTGACCCACTAGGTGCTCCCCTGATTTGCCAAATCCGACAATACTCGGTGTGGTTCGCCCACCTTCCGAGCTCGAAATGACTATGGGTTTACCTCCTTCTAAGACAGCAACACAACTATTGGTTGTGCCTAGGTCGATGCCAATAACTTTTCCCATAGGGTTGCGGGTTAAAGGTTATGTTAAGTTATTTTACTTTGATTTTTTGTTGAGTTGGTCAAAATAATAGAACTTCCCTTGGTGCTAAGTCCCTTTTGGTAGGATGATCTCAGACTGACACCAAAGGAAGCTTAACCAATCAATGGCAGCTAATTTTCTGGCTCAGCAGACTTCTGAGCTTCCGAGGTTTCCTGTGGTTCTACCGCAGCAGCTACTTTCACCATAGCGTGACGTAGCACCCGCTCCCCAAGGAAATAACCCCGCATTAGCTGTTCTATCACCACTCCTTCTGGATATTCATCCGTTGGTTCTCGCATAACCGCTTCGTGGAGATTGGGGTCAAACTCTTTCCCTTCTGGTCGCATCGCAGCAACCCCAAGGCGCTTGAGACTGTCTACCAGCTGTTTATAAACACCTTGATAGCTTTTGTGAATCGACATTTCCCCATCATTTTGAGGCTTAATTTGGGTACGCGCCCGTTCAAAATTATCTACTACTGACAATAACTCCGTGATGGTGTTTCCTTTAACTTGATGTTCCAAGTCTTCTTTTTCTTTAGCTGACCGTTTGCGGAAGTTCTCAAAATCTGCCGCAATCCGGATGTATTGAGATTTAAAGGAGTCACATTGCTGAGTTCGCTCTTCTAGTTGAGCTTTCAGAGCCTCATTTTCCTGCTTGATGGTTTCTAGAATTTTGGAATCGTCCTCGGTAGGGGATTCATCGGTTGTTGCTGCTTGAGCTACCTCGGTCTGGGCTTCTTGGTCGTTGGGCCCTGACTCAGATGCTTCAGCAGCAGGGGATTCAGTTGGTTGTGCGGCTGTTGGGTTGACCTCTGAGTCAGAGGCTACGGCTACCGCTTCCGCCTGAAGATTATCTTCGAGTACCGTGGTGGACTCTTCATTTGTCTGCTGCGAAGTGTTATCTGACTGTTTTGCTTCGTCAATCATGCTCCACTCATCCCAATTCAATAGACTGCTAGTTTATCTATAATTTCTTACTAGCCAACCAATTTTCCAGCAAATTTTGTAAACTAACCTAGTTAAGTCTAACGACTATACCATGGGTTTATAAGCTCATTGAGAGTTGTTGCGACCTCAGACTACTTACCTCAACTGTCTGGTCTTCCAAGCCCTCCGTCAGCAAAAATGCTGGTCAAGGACAGGGTCGCCGATCAGATCCTTATGGCCTGTACCCTTACTTGCCCACCGACTGTGGTTTTTCCACGGACTGTCCTTGATGGCGCTACTTCCGTTGCCTGGTCTTGTTGCATACTTTTGCTGGTCTTGTTGCATAGTTGAATGTTGTGGCTAAATCAGTCATTAATCAAAATCTAGCATCTGAGATTGTGAACCACCTTGATGGATTAGGGGTTGATAATAATTATACAGCGAATGAGTTGGCTGAGTTTTTATGATGTATAATGTGATATTTAGCTACGACAAATTATCCGAGTCCGTCAATCTAACTAAAACGTAAAAATAAGGGAGTGGCTGCCACTCCTATGTTATTTAACATAAGGCTTTTGGGAATACTGTGTAAAGTAAGGAGACTTCCTATTCCGTCATGACTTACTCCTCATCTCAACGACGCGCCCTAGTAGTCCGTAACGATTTTTCTCCCTTTGGCAATAAACTGATTCAGGCTGGTTACGTTAATGCTGACCAGATGCAGGAAGCTTGGCTGGAAACTCGCAAGTCCGGAAGACCCCTGACGGAAGTCATCGAAGCAATGACCGGACGTCAGTTACCACCGGACTTGATCCGCCAATACAAGAAACAGCAGTTGTTTGAACTGAAAGTTCTGTTTGGTGTTGAGTCTCTAGATCCCGAAATTAGTGATATTTCTACTCAGCAAGTCGGTGGCTTGATCGAAACCCTGATTCCTATTGATATTTGCCGTCGCTATCACCTGCTCCCGATATCTAAGCATGAAACTGAGCCGCCATCGGTTTTGGTGGCAATGGTTTCTCCTGATGATCTAGAAGCCCAGGATGATTTGAATCGGATTCTACGACCTCAGGGAATCAAGTTGCAACGGATGGTAATCACTAAAGAAGACTATCAGCAAATCATTAGTCAGTATCTTGACGATCAGTTGGCACGGCAAAAGCAATTAGATCAACAAAAATCCGTAGATGTAAAGGAGGATTTAGAGAATTTAGGCTCATTTGAGAGTTTACAGGATGCCCCAGAGGAAGCGGAAGCAGACCTAGATTCTTCTTTGAATGAGGCCGGGGGAGCTCCAATCATCAACCTGGTTAACAAAATCCTGGCTAAGGCTTTACAAGAAGGGGTTTCTGACATTCACATTGAACCCCAAGAGGATCAGTTGCGGGTGCGCTATCGCAAAGATGGTGTACTGCGTCAAGCCTTTGATGCCTTACCACAGCGAATACATACAGCGGTGGCGGCTCGTTTCAAAATCATGGCAGATCTCGACATTGCGGAAAGACGCTTACCCCAAGACGGTAAAATTCGGCGTATGTTCCAGGGGCGGAAAGTTGACTTTCGGGTCAATACCTTGCCCAGTCGTTATGGGGAAAAGGTGGTTCTGCGGATCCTAGATAACGAATCCACCCAGTTGGGGTTGGATAAGTTGATCACAGACCCAGACACCTTAGAATTGGTGAGGGAAATGGCTAAGCGTCCCTTTGGATTAATCTTGGTGACGGGTCCGACGGGATCGGGGAAATCAACAACCTTGTATTCAATACTGGCAGAACGTAATGACCCTGGCGTGAATATCAGTACTGCAGAAGACCCGATTGAGTATTCCTTACCTGGGATTACCCAAGTGCAAGTTATCCGGGAAAAAGGCATGAATTTTGCCTCAATTCTACGAGCCTTTCTGCGCCAAGACCCGGACGTGATTCTGGTGGGTGAGACCCGAGACAAAGAAACAGCTAAAACCGCGATTGAAGCAGCTTTGACTGGTCACTTAGTATTGACTACTCTACACACTAATGATGCGGCTGGTGCGATCGCTCGTTTAGATGAAATGGGTGTTGAACCCTTCATGGTTTCTGGTGCCTTGCTGGGAGTGTTAGCTCAACGATTGATGCGGCGTGTTTGTTCCAATTGCCGCATTTCTTACCAACCAAGTTCTGCGGAACTAGCGCGCTATGGTTTATCATCCTCTAGAGAAGGGGGGATTACCATCTATCGCGCCAATACCCTGACACCGGAGCAAATTGCTGAAGCTAGGGCACAAGGTACACTCTGTAAAACCTGTAATGGTATTGGTTACAAAGGACGGGTTGGTGTTTATGAAGTTATGCGCATCTCTGAAAACCTCCAAGCCTTAATCAACGAAGGTGCCCCCACGGAGGAGATTAAGGAAGCTGCTGTAGAGGAAGGGATGATCACCATATTAGCCTATAGCTTGAATTTGGTAAAGGAAGGTTACACCACCTTTGAAGAAGTGGAACGAGTAACCTTTACTGATTCCGGCTTAGAGGCAGAACTCAAAGCTAAGCGCAAGAGTTCTCTAACCTGTGTCACTTGCTCAGCTCAATTACAGCCGGAGTGGCTAGACTGTCCTTACTGTATGACACCGCGTTTTCAAAATTAATTTAGTTATTAGTATATTGTTTGAACAATTGGCTATTTTATTTTGACTAATGACTAATCACTAACGACTACTGAGGTTTTTAAGGGAGACAACATTATGGAACTGATGATTGAAGACTTGATGGAGCAGATGATTGAGATGGGGGGGTCAGATATGCACATCCAAGCGGGTGCGCCAGTCTACTTCCGCGTCAGTGGTAAACTCCAACCCATTGATGACCAAGCCCTGAACCCTCAAGCCTGTCAGCGATTGATTTTCAGTATGCTTAACAATTCACAGCGTAAGGAATTGGAGCAAAACTGGGAACTTGATTGTTCCTATGGTGTCAAGGGGTTGGCTCGTTTCCGTGTCAATGTTTACAAAGAACGGGGTTGCTATGCGGCTTGCTTGAGGGCTTTGTCTTCCAAGATTCCTAACTTTGAAAAATTGGGTTTACCGGATGTGGTGCGGTCGATGAGTGAACGACCAAGGGGAATGGTATTGGTCACCGGACCCACGGGTTCTGGGAAAACCACTACCCTAGCAGCCATGATTGACTTAATTAACCGCACTCGGGCAGAACATATTCTGACAGTGGAAGACCCGATAGAATATGTGTTTCCTAACATCAAGAGCTTGATTCACCAACGTCAAAAAGGTGAAGATACCAAGAGCTTTGCCAATGCCTTGAAGGGGGCACTGCGGGAAGACCCGGATGTGATTTTGGTGGGTGAAATGCGGGATATGGAAACAATTGCTCTTGCTATTTCCGCAGCTGAAACCGGTCACTTGGTATTTGCAACGCTACACACTAACTCAGCTGCTCAAACTGTAGACAGGATCATTGATGTGTTCCCATCTGGACAGCAAGCTCAAATCCGAGCTCAGCTGTCTAACTCTTTGATTGCAGTATTTAGTCAATGTCTAGTACCGAAGAAAAATCCTAAACCTGGTGAGTTTGGTAGGACTATGGCTCAGGAAATCATGGTAGTGACACCAGCTATTTCTAACCTGATCCGGGAAGGAAAAACTTCTCAAGTTTATTCTGCTATCCAAACCGGTATGAAATTGGGAATGCAGACCCTGGAACAAGCTTTAGCGAATCAGGTTAAATCTGGCTTGATCTCTTTGGAAGTAGCACTTAGTAAAAGTTCTAAACCCGATGAATTGCAACGTATCCTTGCTGGTTCTGGAGGGATGAATGCTAAGGGCGTTAGAGCGAAGGCGACTCGCTAGTCGTAAGCTATCAGCTATCAGCTATCAGCTATCAGCTTTGATGGGCTTTTCCCAAGACTTTCAATTCTCTAAAATCTCTTAATATTAAATTATCCCTTTCGAGGTTTATCTTAAGCTGACGGCTGACAGCTGATAGCTAACGGCTTATCGCTAGTCTAGAGGAAGCAACTACTCTTATCATAAAACTTGCGATTAGACTTAATCTAGAAAAAAGCCATGCCTACTTTTATTGCTCAAGTTCGGGACAAATCAGGCAAATCCAAAAAACAAAAAATTGAAGCTGCTACTCCTGAACAAGCCCGCAGCATCCTAGAAAATCGGTATTCTGCTGTTGGCAGCGTCAAGAAAAGCTTAGATGTTAGCTTTAGCCTGTCTGACCTTTCCGAAAAATTTACCAATGTCACGATCAAAGACAAAGCGGTCTTTTCTCGTCAGTTTGCCGCTATGGTTAATGCTGGTGTGGCTATCGTCCGCTGTCTTGGGGTATTAGGGGAACAGTGTTCTAATCCTAAGCTGAAAAAGGCTTTGATGAACATCAGTGGCGAGGTCCAACAAGGAACTAATCTATCGGATGCTATGCGTAAGCATCCAGATTGTTTTGATACTCTTTACGTGAGTATGGTTCAGGCTGGGGAGGTTGGGGGTGTGCTTGATGAAGTGCTCAACCGATTAGCTAAGCTGCTAGAAGATATGAATCGGCTGCAAAACCAAATCAAATCAGCTATGGCTTACCCTAGTGTGGTAGGTTTCTTAGCCCTACTGGTTTTTCTGGCAATGACGATGTTTCTGATCCCAATCTTTGCTGGGATATTTCAAGATTTAGGAACGGAATTGCCAGCTTTAACTAAGTTTATGCTATGGTTGAGCGGCATCCTTAGAAGTTGGAAAGTATTGATTCCCATTGCTGTTGTAATTGTATTAGTTACAGCTTTTAAGTATTACTATAAAACCCCAATGGGTAAGTTGCAAATTGATGCTTTGCAGTTGAAAATTCCCCTGTTTGGTGAGTTGAATGAAAAAGGCTCTGTAGCTCGCTTTTGCCGAGTGTTTGGCTCCTTAACTCGTTCGGGAGTACCGATCCTGAATTCTTTAGATATTGTAAGAGATACAGCGGGTAACCAGGTAATTGCTAATGCTATTGACTCAGCTAAGTATGAGATTCAACAGGGTGGGATGATTAGCCTGGCCTTACAACGAGAAAACGTTTTTCCTCCTTTAGCAATTCAAATGATTAGTATTGGGGAAGAGACGGGGGAGTTGGATTCTATGGTGATGAAAGTTGCTGACTTCTATGAAGATGAAGTCGAGCAAGCGGTTAAAGCACTAACTAGTATCTTGGAACCAATTATGATTGTAGTTTTGGGAGGCATGGTTGGTGTGATATTGGTATCTATGTATTTACCAATGTTTAAAGTGTTTGACACTCTGGGCTAATTCGATGCCTGTTCAGAAATCTGATTACGAAGCTTGGCTAGCAGAGTATAGTAACCATGATGGTGCGATCGCACTCCTGAAATCCTATCGACCTTACCTGGAAATGATTCCTAGTATGCGCCGACCTTACGAGAGTGTGATCACCATTCCCTTGCCAGTAGTGAGAATTCGTCACTCGCCATCCTCCTTAGGGCATAAAAGTGTTAGCCATGGCACTGTTACCGAAGCGGTAGGTTTGCCCTGTGATCTAGCTATGGTAATGTGTGATCCGGAATGGAAAGTCAAGATGGAGATAGAGATTCTCCTATTCATCCATCGTCCCCATGAAGACTTTTCTGACTTGCTCAGTCGCTGGCGTCAGACCCAAGTTTTACTGGACAAAGACTATGAATGGCTAATGCCTCCTGGCTATCAACACATTCTCAGTGATGGCGTAAACCGTATCTATCCCCTCTTTGTGGTTTTCCCAGAGACACCCCAACGGATTCAGCGAGGCTTACTAGGGGCTAGTTTACCATTTGTGGTACAAACGACCGATACCATTAGTCTGGAACAGGATGAAAAATCCAGCTTAGTTGAAAAGGGTGAGGAGATGGGGAGATGGGGAGATGGGGAAATGGGGAAATGGGGAGATAGGGAGATGGGGAGATAGGGAGATGGGGAGATAGGGAGTGTGGGAGATAGGGAGTGTGGGGAGATTTTGATTAAGGGTAATTATCAGGAAATTATTTTAGTATAGCGTTTTTCTCAGCTATAAACAGAAGAGGGCTCGCCCAAAGGTGGTGCGTTACGGGGCGGACTATCCCAACCCGGGCGTTGAGGCGGAAAATCATGGGCTTTCCGCCCCTAACGCACCCTACGCACTATAAACAGAAGAGGGGTCGCCCAAAGGTGGTGCGTTACGGGGCGGACTATCCCAACCCGGGCGTTGAGGCGGAAAATCATAGGAAGTCCGCCCCTAACGCACCCTACGCACTATTCCCGATTCCCGATTCCCGATTCCCTACTCCCTACTCCCTACTCCCTACTCCCTACTCCCTAAAACCGACTATTTCACAAACTGCGGCATGACTTCAGCAGCAGTCAATAGACCATAAATACCCTTGTGATGTAGGGAAACTCCAGCTTTTAGATAGCCAAAGGCGGGACCACAGACATTAGCCGCCATGCTGGTTTCATCACCAAGGGTAAAGGTGTGAGTGGAAATCTTACCCTCAAAGGTGCGACCTGTGATTTGGACATTGGTACTGAGGGGTTTTTTAGGATTGCGGGTATCCACGACACCACCCACAGAAACGCGATCGCGTGAGCAAATCCCTGCTAGTTCCAGCATCACATCATCAGCATGTTCCATATTCTCTAGGCTGATGATGCCTTGGGTTTGATCTAATAACGCTTCGACTTCAGCATCACTCATGGCTTTGGCTCGTTCTACATCATAACCGGGAAGGTGAGCAATATCTTCTCGAATGGTGGCTCGATAGGCTTCCCAGTTAGCAATCCCTACCCCAAAGGTAATGTTGACACTGTGAATCTCGGCATAGCTTTGAGATGCGATCGCAGCAGCAGCGGTCAATAGTCCTGGAGTAGCACCGCAGCCAGTCATATAGGTAATTCCAGCGGCTTGCAATTCATCTTGCAGTTGCAACAGTTGCTCTACAGCACTAGTGCGCTTGAGAGCATCTACTAACACTCCCTGCCAACCCGATTGAATAAATTGCTGAACCACCGATGCCATAAAGGTATTCGGTAAATTTGGCAGTGCTAAGAAATATCCATCTACTGTCGCGTTTTGGATTAAGTCTTCGATACTGTTGCTACTTAAAGTGCCACCTGGTTCTACATAACCCAATGAACCTTGGGATTGGTAGGTCTGGATACAACGGTCAGGATTTAAGCCAGCTGGGTCATAAACATAACCTTTGCGGTCAGCTGCTGCTACCCAAAGCATTTCTCCCTTAGGAGCTAAAACTCTGGTAGCGGCTTGACCTAATCCCCCAAAGCCTAAAACCCCTACTCTGATTCGCTCTAATCCATTGGGATTAGAGGTTTTGGGGTTATTTATACCTCTGACTTGCGTTTCACTCATAACTTATAGACTGTTTAGCCGAACTTTAATAATTCATACTTCATACTTCATACTTTGCCCAGTACCCTCAATTCTCTATATTTTGTTAATCTCAGCCGTCAGCCGTCAGCCGTCAGCCGTCAGCCGTCAGCCGTCAGCCCTCAGCCCTCAGCCTTTAGCTGAAAACTGAAAGCTGATAGCTGATAGCTGATAGCTGATACCTGATAGCTGAAAGCTGAAAGCTGAAAGCTGAGAGCTGAGAGCTGATAGCTGATAGCTGATAGCTGATAGCTTACTTGTTAATAAACCATTTTTGGGTTACACCACCCCTTGACTATTCCCTAAAGTTACGAGAAACTTACAAAATATTAAAGTAGACACTCGATTTACTATAAACTTATGTTAATGTTGTTTGCGCCATGATCTAAATTATTATCATTTGATTAATGACCAGCTATAGCACTGGTCAGTGATCAGTGATATCAATCCGGGATTAGATACTCCTGGACTGGTGCAACAACCGGTGCCACAACCTCTAAATAGGCATAAACGGAGCACTAAGGCGACTATGGAAACATTAGAGTTTGTAATTTATCCAGATGGTCGAGTCCAGGAAAAAGTCACTGGGATCATCGGAGCATCTTGCGCAGAGGTAACAGCTGCTATTGAAGCTCAGCTAGGACGAGTCGTATCTGTTGAGAAAACATCAGATTACTTCGACCAAAAGCTTGAACTGTCGGCAACAGCGACAACTCAAGCTACGGTTAGCCATTGGTAAATTTGTGTTCCAGTTAGTAAATTAGTTTAATTACCAAACATGTCTCATTTCAGCACTATCAAAACCCAAATCCGTAACCGTTCATCCCTAGAAACTGCTTTAAATGACTTAGGGATTGATTGGCAATCTGGTCCTAGCCCTGTGCGCGGTTATCAAGGCCAAACTCGCACTGCTGAAGTAGTGATTGAGCAAGAGAATGACTACGACATCGGTTTTAGTTGGAATGGTAACGCCTACGAACTTGTTGCTGATTTTCAGTATTGGCAACAGCCTTGGTCTGTAGATGGTTTCCTACAACGGGTAACCCAGCGTTACGCTTACAACACAGTAATGAAGGAAACTGCTAAGCAAGGTTTTGAGGTTGCTGAGCAACAAGATAATAAAGATGGTTCAATTCGTTTAGTGGTACAACGCTGGAGCGCGTAATGTCTGAGTTCTCACCGACGCCAGAGCGTTCGGGTTTAGAACCAGAGTTAGGGGGTGTCTTTCGAGATGCTCCAGAGCGGTCTGGTTTTGAGCCAGAGCTAGGGGGTATTCTGCGACAAAAAGGTGTTTACGTTGATGAAATTACCTGCATTGGCTGTAAACACTGCGCCCACGTCGCTCGCAATACGTTTTATATGGAAGCCGACCACGGTAGATCCCGGGTTTTTCGGCAAGATGGCGACCCAGAAGACGTGATACAAGAAGCGATAGACACTTGTCCAGTAGATTGTATCCACTGGGTTGATTACACTAAGCTTAAAAATCTAGAAGACGAGCGACAATATCAGGTAATTCCTAGAGCAGGATTGCCTATTGAACCAAGTGTTGTGGCTGCCAAAATTAAGGAGAGGAAGCTGGCAAGGAAGCGTAGGAAAAAACGTACCTAGGCTGAATGCGATCGCGTAGCGTGACCAAAGGTCAATCGCTAATATTAATTAATCCTCGATGGCTTAGAGCCGTTGGGGGTTTTATGTCGTGTTATCGCAATGGTTGGATGTTAGGGAGTAGGGAGTAGGGAGTAGGGAGTAGGGAGTAGGGAATCGGGAATCGGGAATCGGGAATTGGGAATCGGGAATCGGGAATTGGGAAATGCGATCGCGTCCTTCAAAACTAATTCCATGAGTAGGATGATTAGCAATGCGATCGCATCCAACAACAACGATACTGTAAAACTGCAAATTTTTTTAATGTAGCATAACCATATCTTAATTTATAAGAAAATCAAAAATGCTTTAGATCTCTTTCCTACTACTCCCTACTCCCTACTCCCTATTCCCTATTCTTCGCCTACGACCAAATCCCACAGCACATCAATACCTCTGCCCACATAGTCTGAATCCTGGTGTTGTTCAATCCATTCAATCACAGTAGGAAGAATATGATTGGATGTTTTGCCCAATTTAACCAAGGCTATGACTGCCCTGTGATGCACATTAGACTCGGAATTCCCAAGCATTGCTAGTAGAGCGTTGACTACGGTGTCTGAGCTGTTGCCCAATTTATCCAAGGCATCAGCTGCCTCCCTACGCACATTAGAGTTATTATCCTTTAGTAGTTCTAGTAGAGGCTTCACTACGGTGTCTGAGCTGTTGCCCAATTTACCCAAGACATTAGCTGCCTCCCTACGCACATTAGAGTTATTATCCTTTAGTAGTTCTAGTAGAGGCTTCACTACGGTGTCTGAGCTGTTGCCCAATTTACCCAAGACATTAGCTGCCTCCCTACGCACATTAGAGTTATTATCCTTTAGTAGTTCTAGTAGAGCGTTGACTACGGTGTCTGAGCTGTTGCCCAATTTACCCAAGACATTAGCTGCCTCCCTACGCACATTAGAGTGATTATGCTTTAGTAGTTCTAGTAGAGGCTTGACTACGGTGTCTGAGCTGTTGCCCAATTTACCCAAGACATTAGCTGCCTCCCTACGCACATTAGAGTTATTATCCTTTAGTAGTTCTAGTAGAGGCTTGACTACGGTGTCTGAGCTGTTGCCCAATTTACCCAAGACATCAGCTGCACTACTACGCACATCAGAGCGATGATCCTTAAGCAGTGCTAGTAGGCCGTTGACTACGGTTTCTGAGCCCTTGCCCAATTCAACCAAGGCATCAGCTGCACTACTACGCACATTAGAGTGATTATGCTTAAGCAGTGCTAGGAGGCCGTTGACTACGGTGTCTGAGCTGTTGCCCAATTTACCCAAGGCATCAGCTGCCCTACTACGCACATTAGAGCGATCATCCTTAAGCAGTGCTAGGAGGCCGTTGACTACGGTGTCTGAGCTGTTGCCCAATTTACCCAAGGCATCAGCTGCCCTACTACGCACATTAGAGCGATCATCCTTAAGCAGTGCTAGGAGGTGGTTGACTACGGTGTCTGAGCTGTTGCCCAATTTACCCAAGGCATCAGCTGCCCTACTACGCACATTAGAGCGATCATCCTTAAGCAGTGCTAGGAGGCCGTTGACTACGGTGTCTGAGCTGTTGCCCAATTTACCCAAGACATCAGCTGCACTACTACGCACATCAGAGCGATCATCCTTAAGCAGTGCTAGGAAGCCGTTGACTACGGTTTCTGAGCCCTTGCCCAATTCAACCAAGGCATCAGCTGCCCTACTACGCACAAAAGAGTGATTATCCTCAAGCAGTGCTAGTAGGCGGTTGACTACGGTGTCTGAGCTGTTGCCCAATTTAACCAAGGCATCAGCTGCCTCCCTACGCACATTAGAGTCATTATCCTGAAGCAGTGCTAGGAGGCCGTTGACTACGGTTTCTGAGCCCTTGCCCAATTTAACCAAGGCATCAGCTGCCCTCCAACGCACAAAAGAGTCATTATCCTGAAGCAGTGCTAGGAGGCCGTTGACTACGGTTTCTGAGCCCTTGCCCAATTTAACCAAGGCATCAGCTGCCCTCCAACGCACAAAAGAGTCATTATCCTGAAGCAGTGCTAGGAGGCCGTTGACTACGGTGTCTGAGCTGTTGCCCAATTCACCCAAGGCATTGACTGCACTACTACGCACATCAGAGTCATTATCCTTTAGTCGTTCTAGGCATATTTCAATTACCTGATCTTTTTCCCCTAACTCAGCTCGATACTTTAGCAATCGCCACTCACCAATTAAATCCGTTCGCGTAGCGTGACCTACGGTCAATCGCTGTTTCAACAATTCCAATACCTGTGCTTGAAAATCCGTTTCAGACAAACTGCAAATTATTTGATAAACCTGCTTGCGAATATTATTACCAACCCGATCATCACTACTCACCTCCAACTTAACTAACCGCTCTAAAATCTTTTGCACTAACTCAGGATCAGCACCACGCAAATTATTTGGATCTTCCGCCAAACACTTACCAGCTAACAACAAATCCCGGTGCAACCACTGCTCATAGTCACTATTATTATTCAAAACTGCCCGAATTGCCATCGCCGCATTTTTGGGTTTTTGTTGTGCTATTAGCAATAGTAACACCTCGCGCCAGTGGTAGTCATGCAAATGCTCCCGAATCGGAGCTAAAACAATCTTAGAATCTCTATCATTATCCGCCTGATAGTCAATCTCTTGAGCACACAAATATTCCTGAAAGGTTTTATGGACAAACCCATAACAATCTTGCCCTTGCTCATTCAACAAACCGGTGCGCTCCCGAATCAATTCTACAAATCGTTTTGCCTCTTGCTCGGCCTGATGAAGCTTCACCTCCTTCATGGTTTTAATCTGCTGCTTCAACTGATCAATCAAATCATCTTTGTCAATTAAAGTACCACTGTCGTTATCTTCAACATTTCCCTGGGTATGAATGCAATAACCCAAAGATTCCATCAACCGGCGTAAATCATCCAAACCCAAATAGGTCAACCATTTATCTCTACTTAACTCTTTATTAGCATCCCAAGAGGTTAACAAGGTTTCCACTGCCTTGTCATAAAGCTTATGGCGCTCCTTGGGCAATACTGCTTGATACCGATGAATTAACGCAATAATTGTCAACAATAACGGATTCCGTGCCAACAAGGTAATCCGGTCATTATCATTCAGCGCCTTTCGTAAACTTTGCTTGCGCCTTTCGGCTTCTGCTTGGTCTTTAAACCGACTATTATACCAGTTCTCAATAAAAGCCGAAATCTTATGGTCATCAAAGGGTTCAATTTGATAGTGGGGAAAGTCCTTAGTGCGGAAAAAGTCCCGTCGATAACCAGCGGGGCGAGAGGTAATAATCGCCCGATTTCTGTTAAACTGTCCTAAAAAATTATTGATGCGCCTGACCACATCATTCCGTTTAGCGTCTTCTGTTACTTCATCCAAACCATCCAGCAATATCAACGCCCTACCATCAGACAACCAATGGTCAAAAAATCCCACTGGTATGGTGTTGACGGCCATGGTTTTTTCAGCAAACATCCAGGCATAGTCGATCAGGCTTTTATCTGGATGTCTCACCAAGTCTCGTATCCTAATTAAAATCGGTAGCCAGTCCGTATCACCATCTAATCCCAAAACCTCAGCTTTGCTCTGAGCTAACATTACGGCAAAATAACTCATCAACGTGGTTTTACCAGAGCCTGGCGCACCTAATATCACTACTCGTCTTGACTGATTTTGACTCAACAATTGATCAGCCAAAAATTTCCTAGGAGTTGTCTTTTCCAACAGCGCCCTTTCTGGTTTTTCACCACTTGCCTCTGCTAACCGATCCAATGCCAAATCCCTAGGATTTGACACGTCTTCCACCACATCTGGCATTACAAAAATATGGGCTAATTTATCATATTTTTCTACTTCTTGACCAGCCACAGCAATACCAGCAAATTTAACATCATCAAAATACTTGGCTAACTGTTGACAATAATCCTTTTTAGCTGCATAATACTTAGTATAAATAGGAGTCTGCTGAACATAAGCATTAATAAAATTTTCAAGCCAAGGCTTAATACGCTTTTGATTTAGTTTAATTTTCTTGGTTTTAGCTTGGTGTTGAAATGCTGTGATTAAAATATCCAGCTCAGGCTGACCTTGATTTATAAACGGTTTATTTAATTCTTCCAAAACATCCGAATTACTAAAATAGTATAACAAAAAATTATTAGATCCATTCCAGCCATACGGGGGAGCTTGAAAAAATAAGCGATCTTGAATATCGAGTTGTTTTTCCCATTCATTAACTGCGTCTTTTCCCGCTTTGATAGCTTCTTTTATCTTGGGTTTAGTCAGGTTTTGATGTATCATTTTACCTCTTTCTTCCGCTAAACCACCTAAGAAAGATGACACGATTTTTGGGATTTCCAAACTAGCCAAAAGTGACAATAATAGTTTAAACATCGATATCTAATTATTTTATTCAATTATTTTAATTGTAGTTCTGGCTTCAGGGAATTGATAATTCTCTAAAAGCTATATATTTTGTTACATGATTTTGATAAATGTTAGAGGAAGCAATAGTAGCTATGAGCTACTGGGGTAAAGCACTTCCTTTAATTTTTAATTCCGATAAAAATACGAGGATCAGGAAATATCCCCTACGCGATCGCTTTGAAATATACCCGACCAAAAAATTTGTCATAGTAGCGATGCTCTAAGCTGCTACGCGATTAAGCGATTATGTGATCGCACTCCTCAATTATAATACCTCACCCCTAATTTATCATCCGGAAAAAACGCGATCGCTAAAAAATATACCCTTAAAAAAACGCACTTAGTACAAACTTAAGCTCAAAAAATAATAAATAATCTATTTTTTTTATTAATATCTTCGGATTAAAAAAAAGAAAATTTACTTGACAAAATAAATAATTATTTATTAACATAAAAATGTCCCAAAAACAACAGTACAAAAAATTATGGACATCGAAAACTTTCTCCCAAATTTTGAGTATAATCCCAACAATCCTAATCTCCCTGAATTATTTAGCCAACCCCAGCCAGGACGGGAGCAAATCAAACATATATTGATCGGTTCTCCCAAAACCGTGCGGGTCACAATCTATAATCTTTATGGCCGTGGCTACGCCCAAGTTCAGGAATGGAGCGCTCCTCAACCGATCGGAAATTCTGGTGAGGTTATCAGTATATTGATTCGACATCTGTTGGTAGATTAAGATAGCAAGTTGCCAGGGATTCCAATCCCTGGCCACAAGTCAAAACTCAGGAGAAAGTACGACGTCTGAAGTATAAGACCTAAGTTTGTATGTTGTTGATTTGCTGAACACATAGTCAAGGATCCTAGGGCTCTTGACTATTACAAAAAATAATTCGGTCAAGCATTGGAATTAACCAGAACTTGACCGAATTTTTTTTGTTGAGGGAACAGGGAATCGGAACCCACCCCTAACCCCTCCCAGGAGGGGAACGGGAATCGGGAATCGGGAATCGGGAATCGGGCAGTAACGCACCACTGGGTCAAGCAGCTTTAATGACATGCACTCACATCACCCACAGCACCCATAGTGATAATGCAATAGTTTTTCTAACTTCCCACGCTAACCACTCATATCACCCCTGGTATTAATGCAATAGTTTTTCTATCCGACCACCCTCATAACCCTCATTGCCCTTACAACCCCTGACGTTAATGCAATAGTTTTTCTGGCTGACCACCCTCATAACCCTTATAACACTCATGATGCTTTCGATACTTCTCACCCACCCCTTGCATCTTCTAAAAAATCGTGTTACGATAACAATATCGTTAAAGCAATGGTTTTACCACCATGATGATTTCTACCGCACAAGCCGCTAAATTACTAGGTATCTCTGCCACTCGCGTCCGTTTCCTTTTGAGCAAAGGCAGAGTCAAAGGAGCTTATAAGGTCGGTAGAACTTGGGTAATTCCCTTATTTGATGGCATGCCAGTAGTTACCCCTGGCACTCGCGGACCGAAGCGGAATTGGTCAAAGCGTACAAATTACACGAAGGCGGTCATCCACGTTAATCAGAAAGTGATTCGCCAAAATCACAACACCGGCGAACGCAATCCGGTGATTACGGTCAAACGAGGCTCTAAAAATACTTACGGTCATACTGTCGAAGTCAATGGCCCTTGTCGGGTGATGTATCGCCCAGATGATCCCCTACATTGTGGAGCACGGGTATGGATTGAGACGATTTCTGATTTTAAGGTCATCGCCTAAGCGGTCAGCCGTCAGCCGTCAGCCGTCAGTGGTCAGGTTCATGTAGGGTGGGCAGTGCAGCAGAAGACAGATAATTAAGCTTGCAAACCACGTTGCACTGCCCACCCTACGATTAATAGACCTCTTGCTGATAACTGATAGCTGATAGTTCATGTAGGGTGGGCAGTGCAGCAGAAGACAGATAATTAAGCTTGCAAACCACGTTGCACTGCCCACCCTACGATTATTAATAGACCTCTATGCGCTGATAGCTGATAGCTGATAGCTGATGGCTGATGGCTGATAGCTGATAAACTTGA
>NZ_JAAHFV010000003.1:25196-111792 GCF_010672755.1 Moorena sp. SIO1F2 | reverse complement strand
TTCTTTCTCCATTCTGTCCATCTCAATGGATCTTGTTTGAGTAGAGCAAGATGTTCTAGATTGGCCATTGAGGTGGACAGAATGGAGAAAGACAAATCTAGATCTAGAACCAGACCTTAGCGAAGTTAACCTCAATGGGGCTAACTTTGAAAGGGTAAACTTAGCAAAAGCTAACTTAAAAAAGGCAAATCTAGGCAATATTAAACTGATTAGCGCTAACCTCAGCCAAGCTAACCTCAGTAATGCCAACCTCCAAGATGCTGAACTGATCAAAGCTAAACTGATCTCGGCAGAGCTAATTGGGACTAAACTTATAGCAGCTAACCTGATCAGGGCTGACCTAAATGGTGCCAATTTAATTGGGGCTGACTTGACCCTAGCTAACCTCATGGAAGCTGATTTGAGTAATGCAAACCTAATTGGCACTAGCTTGCTCAAAGCTAATCTCTCAGAAGCAGATTTAAGTGGGGCAAAGCTAAGACGGACTAACCTGGTTGAGGCTAACCTTATGGCTGCTAATCTCTGCCATGCTAATCTGAGCAATGCTAATCTTCATCAAGCTGAACTGCTTGGGGCTTACCTATACAAAGCTGAGTGTCGAGGGGCTAACCTAGCAGAAGCTCACCTTAGTGGAAGCTATCTGTTTGGAGCTAACCTAGCAGAGGCAGACCTTTACAGGGTTGACATTAGATGGGCGAACCTTACTAAAGCAAATTTAAGCGGGTCTAACCTGACTACAGCTAAGCTCAGGGGCGCTAACCTCAGTAAAGCTAACTTAACTGGGGCTACTATCATTGAAGCTGAACTAAGCCAAGTTAATCTAAGGGAAACAATTATGCCTGATGGAACCATCCATCCTTAGATCACCACATCTGATCACACTCAATCAAACCTTCGATTAATCAGTTAGTGCTGCCAATATCATCCAACAGACAAAATCGACCAGACACCGATGAGTCATGCCCAACCGCCCCTAGAATTTATCCGACAAGCTATAGTTGACCTGACTCATGAGCTGCAAACCTCTATGCAAAGTCTGATCATAACTTGACAATATTCTCTGAATAAGTAATAATACAAAACATTATTTTTATCCTTAACGTAAAGTTAATCAAAGTGGGCTTTTGGTTAACTTTAGGTAAAGGTTTGGACTGTGACTATCCTGAGTCCACTCAACCTCAATCTCAAGAGTCTGGCTTGCTAGACGTCAGACTGGGACGATGAACAAACTAGTATTACCCCAAAGCAAAACCATTGGAGAATGGAGTTATCTGGGAATTGAGAAACACTTCCAGAAAATGCTTAGTCACGAAGCCGCTGTTCTCCAAGATCGAGATCCAGAACAGCTGCACCAAATGCGTATCGGAATGCGGCGCTTGCGTACCGCCGTCACTAGTTTTACCCCTGCCTTAGACTTGCCCAAAGCAGCCTCTGAAAAACAGATTGGTAAGATTGCCCGTATTTTAGGGAGTCTTCGAGATCTAGATGTCCTCCAAGAAACCCTCCACAAAGGTTACCAACCCAAGTTACCCACCAAAGAACGGAAAGCATTGAAGCAAGCTTACGTTTACTTGGAAAAAAAGCGGTGCAAAGCTTTAACACAAGTTCGGGAAGCTCTGCAAGGTAAGCCACACCAAAAGCTTAAGCAAACCTTAAAACGGTGGCTCAAAAAACCCACCTATAAAGAAATGGCTCAGATGCCAGCGGCTGCGGTATTACCTGATTTACTCTTACCCATTGTCAGCCGCCTGTTACTCCACCCCGCTTGGCTAGTGGGCGTTGATCTTCAGGATACTGGTAGCCAAACTCCCAAGCAGCTGAAACCAGCAGCAGTTGAGTCATTGCTAGCCATTCGTGGAGCAATGATTCACGATCTACGTAAGCAAGCCAAGCGGGTGCGTTACCAAATGAATCTATTTACTGAACTATATAGTCCTACCTATAAGGACTATGTCGAAGATATGAAGCAAATTCAAGGCATCTTAGGTGATATTCAGGACAGTATGGTTTTAGACGAATTCTTAAACTCTGTCTTTGACTCAGACCTAAAACATAAGGCTCCCCAGCTGGCTCAGTTACTACAGGCCAACCGCTACAAATCATGGCAGCAGTGGCAAACCTTACAACAGAATTATTTGAAGCCCGAAACCAGGCAAGCCTTTCGCCAAATATTACTGACTGAGTCAGGCAACTGATAGGTCTGATGCTGGTGAGGGTATAAACACGGTTAATGTATCTTGGTTGAATGAATTGTATAAAATGTGCTAGCCTTAGTAACATAATAGATACAACACTTTGTTCTTTTTGCTTTCTCAGAGTCATGGTCAAGGCAAAAACCTTTAGGCAAGACTGATTCCCTTGCTGAGCTGCTCAAAAAGCAGTGATGGTTTTTAACCTGTTAGGGCTAGCCACTGTTGACGATTTTCTACAAATATCTTGCAGTATCTACAAAAATAGGTTATACTTTGATTAGGAATCTAGTGTCATTGAAAACATTCTGTAACTTGAATTGAAGCCGAAAACCAAAGCTTTAATGATAGTGGTTGCGTTTTCTATTAAACACAGATTTATGCGCCAAGAGCGGAACAAAACCTATCTTGGCCTTGGGAGATACCCCCTGGCTGCGAGAGCAGCTTGCATTAGTGGGCTAAAATCTGCAAAGTAGATTTTGGTAGCTAAAAAGTATCGGAACTGAAAGTGTAAAAGAAAAGATACAAGTGGTCTTATAGGAGCTTTTTGCTTGATGGACTATATAGAAAAGGTTTTGGAAAAAATTCAAGAATGGGCGCGCAAACTTATTGAAGCGCTATTAGGTCCTGAGGCTCAGCCTGAACCAGAACCAATACCCATTCCTGTTAATGACCCAAGGTGTCGTCGGAATTAGATAGTTATTGTGTCCGGTGATCCTCGAAAACGTCTAAGTATCCTGGTTCTCCATGGTCCCAATCTTAATTTACTGGGACAGCGAGAACCACGTATTTATGGATCTGTAACCTTGGATGAGATTAACTATCTCCTAGAGCAAGAAGGGCAAAGGCTTGAGGCAAGCGTGACAGCCTTGCAGTCTAATCATGAAGGTATCTTAGTCGATAGGATACATGGAGCTTTAGGAAACCACGAGGGGATTTTAATTAATGCTGGTGCTTATACCCATACCAGTGTGGCTATTCGAGATGCAATAGCTGCGGTAGCCTTGCCAACTGTAGAAGTTCATCTGAGCAACATCTATAAACGAGAAGCCTTTAGACATCATTCGTTAATGGCACCAGTGGTAGTCGGTCAGATTAGTGGTTTTGGAGCTAACAGCTATAGACTGGGGTTACAGGCTCTAGTTCTTACATTGAGAAAATCGATTGGTAATTAAAATCGAAAAGGTGATGGGTGCTGCCTTGCGGGTTGAAAAAGGCAATTTAAGAGCACACTAGATTTCTTGACAAAATATGGATGCGGTACTCACTTTTGAACCGATTTAGAGGTGCCTTGTTAGGTAGCCTTGTGGGAGAAATCCTGGCTGGGAGTGGCTGCCAAAAGTTACCACCAGCTCAAGTAAGATTTCGATCGCTTTCCCTTGGGGATGCTGGTCTGAGTAAGGGGATTTCCGATTGGAACAAGATTGCTACTTGTGGTATTGAAAGTTTGATTCGCTGTGGCAACCTCGATTTAGGAGATTGGTTAGTGCACTGTGAAAAGGCTCAACCCTCTATCCTTTCATTAAAAGGGACTGCCAACAGTAGCCAAGCAGCAGTAGCAACCTTACCAATAGCATTATTTTTTCATGAAGATGAAGTCAAGTTGCGCCAAAAACTGCTAGAGGCGGCAGCAATTTGGCAAAATGATTCTCAAAGGTTTGAGAGTGTCTTGACAATAGCTTGGGCTATCGCTGTCGCCCTTACCGAAAAACTTGACTGCCCTACCCTGATTTCCCGAATCATTGCCTACCTAGGGAACTATGAAAATCAAAATACCTGGGTGGAACAATTGGAACAATTACAAAGTCTACTGGAGCTTGGGGCAAGTTTAGAACAAACTGTTATCCAGCTGCGTCGAGAGCAAAGGCGTAGAAATGAGTCTGAAGATGACTGCTCTTTATCGATTGCCTTAGCATTTTACTGTTTCCTAAACACCCCAGAAGATTTTCGCCTCTGTGTAACTCGTGCAGCTCTTACAGGCTATCAATCACAAACTACTGCTGCCTTAACAGGTGCTTTAGCTGGTGCCTATAACGGTATCATCGGTATTCCAGTGCCCTGGCTGGTGGCGCTTAACCTCAGCAGTACTGGGGTTGACCAATGGCAATTAGCAGACCAGTTGTTGGCAGTGTGGTCAGGTGTATATGACGTTTCAGCGATAGCTCAGTTTCAGAAGCTAGCTGTGGTGGCACCAAGGGTGATCGGATCTCGATAAGCTGTTCAATCAAAGGACTTTCAAGCCAAAAATGAAGCTCCACCTACAAGGGGCTGTAGCCTGAAACTTGATGCTACATAAAATTTTTCATGGTCTGTGTTGCACCCGTGGTGTTGAATTTGCTACCACAGCTATAGGTAAAACCAATATAAACCAGTTAAACTAAGATGATATAAAAAAAACACTGGCTTCTGAGTTTTGTAAACTAAAAATCAGTCAAGTCTGGAATTATATTCTGTTACTGACCCCGCAATAAAGGGTGCTTATGGGGTAAGACTTAAGCCTAAGTGTGACTAGACGATTGAGCCTAATCCTGGTAAGAACTTCCAGCCACAACCCCTAAGCTGGAGTATCTGCAAGACTGCTTACTTCAGTCGCGGTTAAGGATCGGAATCATCAAGGTGCGCGCCTCCTAGGCCGCGAGCAATCCCTCGCGGCCTAGGGTGGCACCGCTTGGATTAGGTGGTCAAGGGGACTTACAACTCCATGATTGAGGATTATCTCAATGCGAGTAGCTACTTTATCACCAACTCGACAGCGACTAATGCGAATTACCCCAAGTTCCCCTAGGGAATGGATAAAAGAAAGAAAAGCTAAAGTTGTAAATAACGACCTAGGCGTATTTACGGTGAAGTTGGTCTGTGAATCATTTGGAAGTCAAACCCAACCAATAGCCATGGGGATTGACCAAGGTAACCACGAAACCATAATTACCACTTTAATGAAGTTTTCTGTTCGCAAACTCCAGTTACTGTTACAGTATACAAGGCATGATTGTCACTGGAAGTTTCCCACGCAACCTGCGCTCTACCCATGTCAAATGAGTGGATTGAAAATGAGTGGAGGCAAACTTTCCAGTATTTTTTATGAATAATAAATAAATGTAGATGTCTTTAAGCAAAATGCCACCACCACACAGCAAATTGTGAGCAGACCGCTACTGTTACCAGACATTGCCATTCCTGTGCTATGAAAACGTTCAATTCGCTGACGCAGCCGATCACGCAATTACGGCGAACATCTCAGCACCTTCGCAGTTTTTTGGGATTTAACTCCTCTAGTGCTGCCAAATCCTCAGTTAGCCAATCACAGCAGGAGAATTTGAAAGGACAACCTCTACAGCTCACAGAGTCTCCAACCCATTGTGAAGGCACTTCGACTAGCCTAACTTCAGGAAAAGATTGGGGCAAAAGCCAGCACCAACTTCAACAGAAAATTACTCTACCTGTAATGTGGACTTTAGCAGTGGTTTCCCTGACCAGTGTTATGGGAGGGCGCTTTTACAATCAGCCACAGCTAGATGTAGACACAGTAGCACCACAGACAGTCCGGGCACCCTTCGATGCTCTGGTTGAGGACTCTAAAACGACGGCTGAGAGACGCAAAGAAGCTCAAAGAGGTGCTCAACCAGTCTTGATGATTGACCAATCTGTTACAGAAAGAATTGATCAAAATCTTGAGAAGTCTCTGGACGCTGTGGAAGAACTGCGCACTAACAGCGGTGTTTTTCCTTTTGTCAAGACTGATGTACTATCCATCCCCACCCAGCGGTATCTGCGCCAAAGTAAGGAATGGGAATGGCGGGCTATCTTGGCATTTTCAGATATCGATAACCATGTCAACGGGTTTGATTCTCAAGCCAAACCACCGACTCCGCCAGAAAATTCATTAAATGTAGCTTTTGTTGAGGCAGTAAGTGAACTGCAAAGCTACCGTCAACAGTCTTCTGAACAAGAGTTCTCAGCTCTGATTGAGTCAATATCTGCTGCTCGTCAACAGTACGCTCAGGTGTTGCCTCAGCTCTCAGAATACCTTAGCCCTGAATTCAGTAGCCTAGATGATGTTTCTGTACTGGATCTATCAGATCAAGATTGGCAGAAAACCCGCATCGTCATTAAGGAGGCTGCTAGTCGCATCCTGACCCAAGGTATGGTTCCAGGATTACCACCAAATCTGATCCAAGAGACCGTGAAGGTAAACTTGAGTAGCCTGATGCCTCAGGAAGCTCAACCACTAGCCAAGTATTTACTAGTGAGAGTTTTAGAACCCAACTTGATCGAAGATAAAGAATCAACCAAGCTCATAGCAGAACAGGCAGCAGAAAAAGTGGAACCAATGATGGTTTCAGTGCGGCAAGGAGATGTGATTGTAACCGCAGGTGAAACCATCACTCAAACAGACTTTGTACTACTGGATTATTTCGACTTAAGCCGTCGAGGAATTAACTGGCCGGGTTTGATGGGATTTGGTGGTTTGGTTACTACTACGGTGGGAATCTTTGCCTTAGTGCAACGGCGAGTTCACCCGAAATGGAGACGGCGGGACTACATTTTGGTATTGCTATTGACGCTGAGTATGCCAATATCAATACTTTTCAAGAGTCCCTTCTTCAAGATTCCCTACACTATGCCTGCTATTGCTTTGTTAGTAGGGAACTTTTATGGCTCTACGATGGGCGTGACAGTGGTGGGTTTACTGACAGGCTTAGTGACCTTTAGTATGGAAGTCACTGGGGAACAAGTACTGGCAAATGTGGCTGGGGGTTTACTGGGTGCCTTGATGGCAGGACGAATGCGATCGCGAGAGGAATTGGCTCTGCTGGGAGTTGGGGTGGGCTTAAGTCAAGGTGTCGTTTCCTTGATTATCAATCTGATTATTAGTGCCACTGCTAGTACAATTTGGTATGCAGTTCTGCCAGGAGCCTTGTTATTAGGTTTATCTGGGTTAGCTTGGAGTATTGTCGCCCTGGGGCTATCACCTTACCTGGAACGTTTGTTTGACCTGGTGACACCGATTCGTCTGGCAGAATTGTCTAATCCCAACCGTCCCCTGCTCAAGCGTCTAGCTACTGAGGCACCTGGAACGTTTCAACATACTCTGTTTGTTGCTTCTTTGGCAGAAGCAGCGGCTCAAGAACTTCACTGTAATGTCGAACTGGTTCGGGCAGGTACGCTCTACCATGACATTGGTAAAATGCACGATCCGTTAGGGTTTATAGAAAATCAAATGGGTGGTCCGAACAAGCATGATGAGATTAATGATCCTTTCAAGAGTGCTGAAATTATCAAAAAGCACGTTACCGAAGGACTGGTTATGGCTCGTAAGCACCAGTTACCCAAGGCAGTGCGGGACTTTATCCCAGAACATCAAGGGAAATTGCTGATTTCCTATTTTTATTTCCAGGCTCAGCAAAAAGCCCAACTCGAAGGTACTGGGTCTGTGGACGAGTCATATTTTCGTTATGACGGTCCAATTCCCCAGTCCCAGGAAACTGGTGTAGTTATGTTAGCTGACGCCTGTGAAGCGGCTCTACGCTCACTCAAAGAGGTTACTCCGGAAACGGCTCTTACGGTGGTCAATAAAATTCTCAAAGCTCGCTGGCAGGACAACCAATTAGTGGATTCTGGGCTAACCCGACAGGATTTATCAAAAATTGCCCAAGTCTTCATCAGAGTTTGGCAACAATATAATCACCAACGTATTGCTTATCCAAAGGGAGCACTTAATTGTCAGTCGTCTCCTAAATGAAGTACGAAGTCTCCAGTTTTTGTAGACAAAGAGTATTAAACAGTATAAAACACAGAATTTCAGATCTGTTCCACCTTCTTGAATCCTGTTTCTGTACAAACACTGTGCAAGTCTTTATCCCACTGATCAATGGGTAGTTGAGGTATATAGGCAAATTCAAATACAATGCCGATCCTAGGAATAGAATCCCACTCTGGTGAATTCAGTAGTCGGTCATAGAAACCACCACCGTAGCCCAAACGATACCCCCGCTGGTCACAAGCCACAGCGGGTACAAGGATCAAATTCACATCCTTTGGCTCTAGGCTGGTAGAATTAGGTAATGGTTCTAAAATACCGTAATTTCCTTTTTGCAAGGGTTCGCCCGCCTTCCAGCTATGCCAGAAGAGAGATTTTTCTACACATCTGGGTAGTCCCCAGCAGTGCTTAGTGTCTGTAAATAGGGGACTTAGATCTGGTTCTTTTCGAAAACTGAAATAGGCTAAGACTGTTTGTGGCTGGGTCACTAGGGCTGAAGATTGCAGATGGGTACAAATGCGATCGCTTTTTTGCCGCCATTCTTCTACAGACATAGACTGGCGCTTTTGAAGCAGGGATCGGCGTAGTTCTGCTTTGTTCATCTGATATTCCCTCCGGTTTGATAACGGGATCATATCAACAAACTATGCTGATAGTGGGTAATCATACCGATTTGCATTTATAGGTAGTAGATAGGAGCTTTTTCACTCCCATCTACCAATTTCGTTCAATTGGACTTAATTCGGTCCAAGAGCAATAAATAATAGGTTAAATAATAGGTTTGAGAGCAACTTGGTATCAGTAATGGGTAATTGGCAACTGGGCTTATTACCCATTACCCATTACCCATTACCTAATGTCTCCCATTACCTAATGTCTCCTATAGCAGGCACCAGTTAACTCTAGTAAGCACCGTTATTTTTGGGAAAAATAACAACACCAATGGTTTTCACGATGATCCATAAATCCAGCCAAAAATTCCGGAAACTGACATAGTAAACATCAATTTGCACACGGCGGTGGTAAGGTATGTCATTGCGTCCAGAAACCTGCCATAAGCCAGTAATTCCGGGTCGAATTGTCAAGACTTTATCCATGTGACGCCCGTATTTGGGCAATTCCTCTGGCACTAACGGTCTTGGACCAACCACACTCATCTGTCCGTTGAGTACATTCCAGAACTGAGGAAACTCATCTAAGCTAGTCAGCCGTAGAAATTTTCCAATTCCAGTAATTCGAGGATCATCCTTGAGCTTGTAATTATCCTGAAATTCCTCCCGTATCTGAGGGGATTTTTCAATCATCTCTAGCAACATTTCGTCGGCATTTTCCACCATAGTTCTGAATTTCAGGCAAGCAAAAGGTTTGTAGTCTTTACCCACCCGCTCCTGAACATAAAAAATTGGTCCAGGTGAGCTGATCAAAATTAGCAATGCCAGTAGCAGGTAAACAGGAAAAAACGAAATCAGAACTGATAGGGAAAAGGTAACATCAAACAGTCGCTTGGCAAAATTTCCGTCTAAGCGATAGCGAGTCAGATTCTTGTGTATACGACGTGAAGCGAGGGGCTGAAAACCTCGCTTCACGAATGCTCGCAATATCTTGACGGAGTTAAGTTGGCTTTCGGCAGTCATCTCACTCCTTCAATTCACACCACACGTCATAATCATAAAGCTACGAGACACTCGCTATAGCCCATAGCCAGCTCGGATATTTAATTTTTTACCAGAGAAATTAAAACTGGTAGTCTTGATAACACTTTTCCAGAAATGTCAGGTAGCGATCAGCAAAAATGTTGGGGGCAAATTTGGCAGCGTTTAACCGGCTCGCTTCCCGATTAAACTTTCCTGCCAAGGTCTCAAAGGTTTCCATGGCTTCAATCAAAGCCTCTGAGCTTTGGTCTGGAAACAATAGACCTGTACCACTGTCTAAATGTTGCCGAATATCTAGAACTGTTTCTAGTGCCCCACCAGCACCATAGGCAATCACCGGCGTACCACAAGCTTGGGCTTCCACCAGGGCAATGCCGAAATCCTCACAGGCAGCATAGACAAACCCTTTAGCTTTAGCCATATACTGCTCAACCACCTGATTGGGTTGAAATCCCAAAAATTTTACATTCTTGTGAGCCAAGTTGCGAATCCCTGCTAAATCTGAGCCATCACCAATCACCACTAGAGGGTATCCCAGTTGATTAAAAGCTTGAACAATTAAAGATACTTGTTTGTAACTTACTATCCGGGAAACGGTCAGATAAAAATCTTCTTTTTCTTCCTGGAAAGGAAAACGTTCAATATTAACCGGTGGGTAAATCACTTCAGCCCTACGCCGATAGCAGCGCCAGATCCGCCGTGCTGTGTGATGAGAGTTGGCAATAAAGTAATCCACCCGATTTGCTGTAATCACGTCCCACTGACGTAACCGATGAAGCAGATAGCGAGTGATCAACCCTGGAAAACCCTGTCCCATAGCACTACTGCGCAAATAATCAAACGTCAAGTCCCAGGCATAACGCATGGGCGTATGGCAGTAGCAGATATGCAGTTGTTGGGGACTAGTAAGGACACCCTTGGCAACAGCATGGGAAGAGGAGAGAATAACATCATACTCCCCTAGTTCCAGCTGTTCAATCGCTAAGGGTAGCAGCGGCAGATATTTCTGAACCCCGTTACGAGCGAAGGGTAAGTTCTGTAGGAAGGTTGTGCCAATAGAACGCTGATATAGATAACTCTGGGGATTGGTTGATTCAAAATCAATCAGGGCGTACAGGTCGGCATCAATGTGTTTGAGTATTTCTTGAACTACTAGTTCTGAGCCACCAGTTGCTTTGGGAGTCAACCACTCATGAACCAAGGCATATTTCATGAGATCTAAAAGGCAGATTGTTTAAATATACTACTGGGAGTACTTGAAAAACGAAACATACCATGCTACAAACCATGTAAATTTATGGTAAATTTACTATAGACCTAGCAGCTACGGTATTTGGGGTATTGCCTAAGCAAGATATAAAAATATAGGGTTTTTCAGCTGCGCTCTAGACGGCGATTCTATAGCGCAGTCAGCCCGCCACAAGACATCTAAACAAGTTGTCTGGCAATACAGACGTCGAGGTAATAATAGGCTTTTATTAACTGTTTCAACCCCCTAGTTAGCTGAGCAGTAGGTATTAATATCCGCCACTAATTTTGGTTCTGGGGTGGTGGCTTTCTGCAAATTGCTCAAAGCTTCTTCCGCAGCTGAGCGGTCTTGCTTCTTAAAAGCCTCTACAAAGTCACGAGTCGCCTTGCTGGTATTGCGATACATCTTAATAAAACCAGCTTGATAGTCTTGGAGCTGTTCGTCCTTAACTATTATCGATTCCATCTCTTGAGATGCCCCCTCCATAGCATCAGCTGCCTGGAGCATTGCCTCAGGATCGCTTGATTCTCCACCATTAGTCAGGGTTTTAGCTTCTTCAACTGCCTGGTTCGCCACTTCAATAATCTTCTGACATTCAACTTTTTGGCCACTACAGCTAACGGTCAATAAGCTCATGAGTACACTCACCGGAACAAGGAGGAAGTACCGCGTTGGAAAATGCATTAATGCTCTCCTAATCAGTTTTGGGTACTCTCGTTGTGGTAGCATATTTTTACCATGCTGAAAAGCTTTAGCTTTAATTTCACAACACTCCACTCTTCAATGCACGGCGCTCAGAGTCAGGATAGGGTGAGCGGGTGGGTCTAGGCTGACATTGAGCAATTTATTGTCAATAAACCTGTAAATAATCCCCAAAAGTTTTGAGCGGTTTTGACAGGCGAAAGTATGGTAAAAAAGGGCTTTAGCCTTCTTGTAACCGCACAGCCGTTCGCTGACACCCCATACCCAGTCTCAATAGACAAGCTTGGTGCTTAAATCAAGGGCAAGGAAGGTCAGTGTTCCCCTGTTTCAATAGCTGCAGCAAGCTTTTGCAAGGTTTGTGTGACTTGCTCAAGCTGTTTTAGAGACTCATTTTGAGTTTCTGCCAAGGTTTGCACCGCATCACTTAGAGCAAAAAGCTGGTAGCCTTGTTGTTGAACTTGCTGCCCTTGGTTTTGCACTTGAATCACAAAGTTATCGACTCGGTCAGCCAGACGGTCTATGGTTTCGGTAGTGGCAAGTACTGCCTCTCCGATTTGTCCAACAATTAATTCCAAACGACTGATGCGGTTTTCCACCGTCAGAGACTCTTGTATGGTAGGAGTCGTGTTGTATGTAGTGTTTCCCATTTGAGCTGGTTTATCCACCGGCAACGTTTTCAATTCCCTCATCAATATCGGCCATCAATATCGGCCATCAATATCATCGGCGCGAGGCAAACAGGCATGGAGTATGAAGTCTTGCCTAGTCTGCTATTAAATGGGGTTAGATCCAAATATCCCCTCTTAATTCGCCAAGAGTATTCTATGATTATTGGTTGAACTAGCCAAATTTCAACCCCTTTGACAGAAAACGTTTCCTAGTTTGATCGCACTCACACCAATTTCAAAGTGACGCTTTTCAGCCAATGGCAAGTATAATGCCGGTGTTAAGGCAATTCAGACTGGGGTGATTTACCTGTTGAGAGATTCCTCAAACTGAGCATGTCCCCCCAATTTGAGGGATGTATGCCTATCAAATTACCACAGTTTATCAATTAGCCGAATACGACTAGCCGGATAGGACGTTGAGTTGTCGGATCAAACTTCCACAACAAACAGCTAACGGTCAAAAACTTACAATGGTATTCACTTATGCAACTACTATTTCTAGTCCTGCTATGGGTAGTGCTTGGATTTTTGCTCGCCAAGCTGCTGCTCGAAATCATCCCTAAACAGTATTTCACCTGGCTTGGGGGGTTTTTGGTTTTTGCCATCATTGTCCTGCTGTTTTTCACCCCAACCAATGCCCTGGTTTCACCGATATGGACAATTCTCTCACTTCCCTTTCAACCATTGGGCTTAGCAATTCTGCTTTGGTTCCTAGGAGCAATGCGAATTAAAGGTGACAAGATCTCTAACCCAGGACCTACCTTGATTTGGACGGGATTTTTTGTCTTGCTTGTGGCCAGCACCCCTTTTCTATCTAATCGGCTGGCTCAACTTCTCGGGCCTGGAGTCGTTCAAAACCAACCTGCGGTTCAAATGGCGAAAACAATTGGGTGGCAGGAGGAAACCCTCACTGCTTTTGTTCCCAATGGGGAATCAATTCAGCTTACTAGTAATGCTAGTCCTTTCCCTAGGGACGCTGTGTTGGCTCAACTTGTTCCACCCAATCAAGCCATTGGCATCCAAGCTTTTATCCCTTCTATCGGAGCTCTTGAGCAGACTACCGGGGTAATTAACACCTTCTTTAGCAATATTTACTTCCAACTACGAGGAGGACGAGTTACCGGCACAGAAGTTGAATCGCCGACCGCAAGAGATGTTTCTTGACATATAGAGGTGCAACTATTAGCCTTATAGCTATCTAAACCTTGTCAAACACTATTCATTGTTTTACACTGAAATAAGTTAGTAACTTGTTTAACAAGGGAACACTACCGCCCAACGAAGAACTAAAAGCTGATAAGCTGGTCGTAAGTTAAGCGACGTAAAATAATGGACTGAGTGAAGTTACAGTGCGGTTTGAGAGTAGGCCGAGAGCCTCCATCAATAAAATTAGCGCAATGCTTTTGGCATTGCTTTGTCGGCAACAACCATTAGTTTTCACGCTTTGCTATACCATCGTCCTATCTGCTTGTAAGTAGGTTTGTACAGGTTAAATGTTGCACCTGATGTTAACTACCCACATTAACCCGATCGGGTATAGTGTGGGTTTCTGGTTTAATTGGAAGTAAACCGATACCACCCTCAGCTCTCACCTTCAGTAAGGGTCGATGATTTATCCTGATCTGCGGTTCCATTGAGGGTAATTACTCCCCGATTTTTGGTGAAAGGTTAAGCCTATAGTAGGGGAATTGTTTAAATATTGTAAGCAGGACGGGAATTGTATAGTATTGTAACATGCTGAATTCCCGTCTAAAAAAACTGCTGCTTTACCTGCGCCCATACTGGCGACAGTCAGCCCTAGGTATTTTTGCCCTCCTTATTGTCAATGGACTTGGTGTTTATATCCCCTTACTGATCAGGGATACTATTGACGAGTTGAGTCAAACCCTGAGCTTCGACCAAGTCGGGAGCTTTGTGCTGCTTATTTTGATACTCACCTCATTGATGTGGGGGATTCGGATGGTTTCGCGCATCCTATTGTTTGGAGTGGGGCGCAAAGTTGAATTTGACCTGAAGCAGCGGATTTTTAAGCATTTGCTGACATTGGAACCAGCCTATTTTTCTCAGAACACAATAGGTGATTTGATTAACCGAGCCACCAGTGATGTGGATAATATTCGGCGTCTATTGGGGTTTGCAGTTTTGAGTCTGGCGAATACGGTGTTTGCCTACTGTTTGACCCTGCCGGTTATGATTGCCATTGATCCGTGGTTGACGTTCTTAGCATTGGCGGTTTATCCGTTGATGTTGATTATTGTCAAGCTATTTAGTGAGAAACTGCGCAGCCAACAACAAGAAGTCCAGGAGAAACTTTCTAACCTCAGTGAGCTGATTCAGGAAGATATGAGTGGTATCGCCATGATTAAAATCTACGCTCAGGAAGAAAACGAGCGTCGTGCGTTCCATCAGCTCAATCAGCAGCTTTTGGGAGCAAATCTCAATTTGGCAAGAACACGAAACTTTCTGTTTCCGATAGTTGAGGCTCTTACCTACCTCAGCTTACTGGTGCTTTTAAGCATTGGTCCTGGTTCCATTGAGTCCGGTGCTATTAGTATTGGTGACTTTGTGGCGCTGATTATCTATACTGAACGTTTAGTCTTCCCTACAGCACTGCTAGGGTTTACCATCACTGCTTATCAACGCGGTGAAGTGAGTATTGATCGTATTGAGTCGATTCTATTGGCTCAGCCTCGGATTACAAATGCCCCAGATTCGGTTAGCCTGCCAACGCCAGTAAGGGGACAGCTCAAGGCTGTCAACTTGAGTTACACTTACCCCGGCAGCCAAACTCCTGCGCTGAACAATGTTAGTTTCACGATTAATGCAGGTGAGACAGTAGCGATTGTGGGAGCCATTGGTTCTGGAAAATCTACCCTGGCTAATGCCTTGCCTCGTTTGCTGGATATTCAAGCTAGTCAACTGTTTTTGGATGGATATGATACTACTAAGCTGCCCTTGCAGGACTTGCGGAATGCGATCGCATATGTTCCTCAAGACAGCTTCTTGTTCAGCACTAGCATTAAAAACAATATCTGCTACGGTATACCAATCAGCGAACACTCAGAGGTAGAATACGCAGCTTCGCAATCCCAAATTCACCCGGAAATTATGAATTTCCCCCAGCAGTACGAAACAATTGTTGGGGAAAGGGGAATAACCCTCTCTGGGGGGCAGCGACAACGTACTGCTTTAGCTAGAGCTCTGCTGATGGATGCACCAGTGCTGATTCTTGATGATGCCCTTTCCAGTTTGGATAATCAGACAGCAACCCAAATTCTGGACAATCTCTCGGAAGGAGTCCAGCGCAAAACTGTAATTTTTATCTCCCATCAACTTTCAGCTGCTGCCAAGGCTGACCGGATTTTGGTCATGGACGCAGGGGAAATTGTCCAAACTGGTTCTCATGGTGAACTTCTACAACAACCTGGTATTTATCGCTTTCTTTGGGAGCAGCACCAATTAGAAGAAGTATTGAAGTAGTTCTTGAATTTAGTTAACTTACCTAATAGCTAACAGCTTATCAACGGGACTGGCCGGATTCGAACCGGCGACCTAGCGCTTCAGATTGGTGTGAGTTTCCCCACTCTCTGGACTATACCTTCACCCTAGGTTAATACCCCTTAAGGTTAATACCCCTTAGGTGGTGGCCGTCTAGTCTCTCCACCTTCCTGCATTTAACCAAGGGCGATGACTCGCACACAGATTCAGGCTTGGCTCGGTATTGCCTTAGAGTACTGAGTAAGCTAAATACCCCTTAGGTTTCACCGAATTTGACCACATTCACTCACGGAATTTCTTCCATGGTGCCCGATTTTTCAGGAGGCGCTTGCTCTATCCAGCTGAGCCACAGCCCCAATCGCAATATACCCGTATATTATCACAAAAGCTGTTGATGAAGCATCTATAGCCATACCTCATCAGGGTTGAATACCCCCGTTAACCCAACTGGTAATAGGTAATGGGTAATCGAACCGAATTTTTAACCAGTTTGTTGGTTGACGCTCTTGCCTAGAAAAGTGGGAACTATAGAACTAATCCCGATTAGCTGATACTTTTAACCGCGACATCTTCGACATTTAAGACATCTAGTACAACATCACCGACGTGATCGGTAAAGGTGGTATCCCACATCGCCTTGAGGAAAATCCCCACGGCTCCATTGAAATCTCTATGGATTTCATACCCACATTTGGGACATTTAAAATTCTTGGATCCTCCAAGTTTCCTATGGATGTGTCCGCATTTTGTGCAGGTCTTTGAGGTGTATTCCTCAGTTATTCTCACGAGTTTGGAACCGTACCGGTTACACAAATGCCCTAAAGTCTGCGAGAATTGGTAGAATGCCCAACTCATCATCGCGCGAGCAGTTTTACTCCTTAACTTCCTCCTCTTTTTAGCTACCAANTCGGGAGTCGGGAGTCGGGAGTCGGGAGTCGGGAGTCGGGAGTCGGGAGTCGGGAGTCGGGAGTCGGGAGTCGGGAGTCGGGAGTCGGGAGTCGGGAGTAGGAGTAGGAAGTAGGGTGAAGCAAATCGAATGGCTCTGATAGTTATCAGAAACGTTAAAATTATTTGTGTGGAAATATAAACCCTACCAAATTAAGCTCCTGGATAGGTTGGGCATCTCCAATGAAGACTCATAAGCATCGGTCAGTCTGTGGGAAATTAAAGAAGCGGTTAAATGCAGTTAAACGCTTCTTTAATTCCCCTAAAATTCGTCATAGCAGCACCACACAACCCATACATCTTACGCTTGGAGAGCCTTATGCTCCCTACAAACCTCCCTCAACTACTCAGGCACCTAACCACAGCTACGGCGTAAGTAATCTTACCTGGCCCCCTGGTTATCGGCTACAGAACGGTAAGTACACCATCGAAACAAAACTAGGAGAAGGTGGGCTGGGTATTACCTATTTAGCCCGAACTAAAACAGGCGATCGCATAGTAATCAAAACTATCCTTAATCATGTACTCCGGCAAGATAATTTATTAGAATTTTGGAAAATTTTCGCCAATGAAGCCGTAAAATTAGCCCAATGTAGCTGTGGTAATCCTCATCTAGTCCGCTTATCTGAAGAAATTATCCGAGAAGGTGAACTACCCTGCCTAATCATGGAATACATCGAGGGGGAAACCTTGTCGGCTCTGGTGGAACGGCAGGGTGTCCTCTCAGAAGAGCAAGCCTTGCTGTACATCCAGCAAATTGGTAGCGCCCTCAGGGATATTCATCAGCAAGGGTTGCTCCATCGGGATGTTAAACCTAATAATATCATGGTGCGGAACAATGGTTCTGGTGCGGTGTTGATTGATTTGGGTATTGCCACTAAGTTTGTCCCTGGGGTTAAGCAAACTCATCTTTCTGCTTTTACTCCAGGCTATGCTCCTCTGGAACAATATGAGTTCCGTGGGCAACAGGGACCCTACACCGATGTTTATGCTTTGGCCGCTACCTTGTATGTGCTCTTAACTGGAAATGAACCAGTAACAGCTGACGAGCGGGTTGAGGGAGCTGTATTACCACCACCAAACCATCTTAATCCCCAGATTAGCGATCGCATAAATCGAGCCATTCTCAAGGCCATGAATTTGGTGGCAAGGGATCGCCCTCAGTCTATACCAGAATTTTTAAACTTACTGGGTATTAAGTTACCAACAAATAATAACAACTATAATAGCACAAATAGCACCAATAATCAACCACAGACAACTGCTCAAGTTGGATACTTTTATCTAGAACGTCTCCAAGATGCTGAGTGTTATCAAAAGATTTTACAACCAGGAGCGCTAATTCGGATTAAAGCACCGAAGCTGATGGGGAAAACGTTACTCAGTAATCGGATTCTTAGTTATGCTAAGTCTCGGTGTTATCGCACGGTTTATTTGAATCTGAATGAGTTACCTTGCCATGATTTGGATGTATTTTTACAGTCGTTTTCCGTGCGATTTGGTGACAATTTGGGCTTATCAGACCAGTTGGATAATTATTGGAGTAAACGGTTATATAGTAAGGTAAATTGTCAACGATATTTTGAGCAGTATCTGTTACCGTCTTTATCCAGTCCTGTAGTTTTGTGCTTGGATGAAGTAGACCGAGTGTTTCCTTATCCAGAAGTAGCTGGCGAATTTCTAGGTTTGTTGCGCACGTGGCATGAGGATGCTAAAAATAATCAACTTTGGAAAAACCTGCGGTTGATTGTGGTTTATTCTACAGAGGTTTATATTGAATTAGATATCAATCAGTCTCCTTTTAATGTGGGAGAAGCAGTAGAGTTATCGAATTTTTACTTAGATAAAGTTCAGAGTTTAGCTGGGCGTTATGGTTTAAAGTTATCCATTGAATCAGGGCAAAAATTAATGGGTATGGTAGGCGGACATCCTTATTTGTTGACGCTGGCTTTCTCTACTCTTAGCAAAAATACCAACATGACCATGGAGCATCTTTTAGAAACCGCCCCGACAGAATCAGGGATTTATCGTCATCATTTGCGAGAACTTTTAAATAATCTAATTCTCCATCCCAATTTACTAAACCCTTTCAAAAAGTTACTGACAACTACTAAAGCTGTGCGTCTGGATTATAAGGAAACGTATCTGTTAGAAAGTCTGGGATTAGTCAGAGCAATCGGGAACGATTGTATTCCTCGATATAATTTGTATCGTCAGTATTTTAGTAACAGGCTTTTCTAGTTAGGGAGCAGGGAGCAGGGAGCAGGGAGCAGGGAGCAGGGAGCAGTGAAATAGGAAGAGTAAATAAATCCTGTAAAACTCTATAACTATATCATCAAATCCAATACTGTATCCCTTTAGCATAAAACCAAATACTACTCCAATATCTTCACTACTGTTCTCTATTCCCTGTTCCCTGTTCCCTGTTCCCTGTTCCCTGTTCCCTATTCCCTACTCCCTACTCCCTACTCCCTTTTTGATCATGACCAACCAATCAACAATCTACCAAGTTGGCGGAAGTTTACCTCAAGATACCACAACTTATGCCCTGCGAAAAGCTGATACCGAAATTTTTCAGGCTTTAATGGCTGGGGAATTTTGTTATGTGCTCAACTCGCGACAGATGGGTAAATCGAGTTTGCGGGTACAAACTATGAAGCGTCTCCAGGAAGCAGGAGTAGCCTGTGGTTGTATCGATTTTACCATGATTGGGAAAGAGAATATACCCGTAGAGATGTGGTATTCAAGCTTGATAGTGATGCTGGTGTCTCAGTTTAAGCTATCAGGTAACTTTGATGAAGAAGCTTGGTTTAGAGATACAGAACACATCGCTCCATTGTTAGGGTTTGGCAAGTTTATTGAATCGGTATTGTTGGCAACTATTTCGGAAACTATTGTTATATTTCTAGATGAAATTGACAGTATTATTAAAGTAGCGTTTAAAGATGATTTCTTTGCCTTTATTCGCAGTTGTTATAACAAACGAGCCGAAAATCCTGTCTACAATCGCCTGAGTTTTTGTTTGCTGGGAGTAGCAACTCCAGCGGATTTGATTCAGGATAAACAGCGCACTCCGTTTAATATTGGTCGGGATATTGAACTGACTGGCTTTACCTTTGAAGAAGCGAAAACACCACTGCTCCCTGGTTTGGTAGGGAAGGTGGATAATCCTCAACAGGTGTTAGGTGAGATATTGACCTGGACAGGGGGACAACCGTTTCTGACCCAGAAGTTGTGTAAGTTAATGGTGGACGATGCTCTGGCGTCCCCCTTATTAAGGGGGACGGGAGGGGGATCCATCCACAGCACTTCGGAATTGGGATCCCCCCTAACCCCCCTTAACCAGGGGGGAACTGGAGTTGAGGGAAATTCTGGAGGGGGATCCATCCACAGCACTTCGGGATTGGGATCCCCCCTAACCCCCCTTAACAAGGGGGGAACTGGAGTTGAACAGGTCGCCCGTAGCCAAATTATTGACAATTGGGTATCTCAGGATAAGCCAGAGCATTTGAAAACTATACGCGATCGCATTCTCAGAAATGAGCAACGGGCGAGTAGGCTGTTGGGATTGTATCAGCAGGTATTAGATCAGGGTAGTCTTGCCGCTGATGGCAGTGATGAACAGACGGAATTAAGACTATCGGGGTTGGTAGTGGAGCGGGATGGGTATTTAAAAGTTAACAACCGGATTTATGGCAGTGTTTTTGATCGCGATTGGGTTAAGCAAGAATTAGCGAGACTGCGTCCCTATTCTGAAGCCTTTACCGCTTGGGTTGAGTCTGGGTGTAAGGATGAATCCCGTTTGTTGCGGGGGGTAGCCTTACAGGATGCTCAAGCTTGGGCTAGGGGTAAAAGTTTGAGCGATTTGGATTATCAGTTTTTAGCAGCTGGTCAGGAATTAGACCGCCGGGTATTGGCAGAAGAAAGTCGAATATTAGCTAAGGCGAATGATACGTTAACTGAAGCTCAAGAGAAAGCCAAGAGAACTATACTAATAGGGGGTATTACTCTGGGTTTGTTCTCAGTTGTAGCAATAATTATTGCTATGATAACTGCTAAAAACATACAAGAAGCTAAAACAGGTGCGCGACTAGAACAACAAGCGCTTAGTATTTTACGACGGTTACCAGGGGATAATGGTTACTATGGCGATCGAGAGCTTTTATACTCAGCTATGGAGACTGGGCAACAGCTATTTAATATAGTCAAAGATGGTCGCTCTTTGGATAACTATCCTGCTATTATTCCTATCTATGCTTTACACCAGAGTCTGACTAAATTCAAAGAAAACAGAAAATTTCGATTACATGAAGGCTTGGTAAATAGTGTAAGGTTTAGCCCCGATGGTAACATGCTTGCTACGCCATTGGGCGAAACTGTCAGACTCTTCGATTTACAGGGCAAGCAACTAGCACTGTTGAAAGGACATCAACAGCCGGTAACTATAATAAGGTTTAGCCCCGATGGTAACATGCTGGCTACTGCATCAGATGGTACGATCCTGATTGAGGGCAAAACAGAGGACAAAACTGTCAGAGTCTGGGATTTACAGGGCAATCAATTAGCTGTGTTGAGAGGACATCAAGGCTGGGTAAGAAGTGTAAGTTTTAGCCGAGATGGTAAGATGCTAGCTACGGCATCACATGATAATCCTCTGACTGAGGACAAAATAGAGGACACAACTGTCAGAGTCTGGGATTTACAGGGCAATCAATTAGCTGTGTTGAGAGGACATCAAGACTGGGTAAATAGTATAAGTTTTAGCCCCGACGGTAAAACCCTGGCTACAGCATCACACGACAAAACAGCCAGAGTCTGGGATTTACAGGGCAATTCCTTAGCTGTGTTGAGAGGACATCAAAGCTCGGTATCAAGTGTAAGTTTTAGCCGAGATGGTAAAACCCTGGCTACGGCATCATGGAATACGGTCAGAGTCTGGGATTTACAGAGCAATCCCTTAGCACTGTTGAGAGGACATCAAGATTCGGTAACTAGTGTCAGTTTTAGCCGAGATGGTAAGATGCTGGCTACGGCATCAAATGACAAAACCGTCAGACTCTGGGATTTACAGGGCAATCAATTAGCACTGTTTCAAGGACATCAAGACTCGGTAAATAGTGTCAGTTTTAGCCGAGATGGTAAAACCCTGGCTACAGCATCATGGAATACGGTCAGAGTCTGGGATTTACAGAGCAATCCCTTAGCACTGTTTCAAGGACATCAAGACTCGGTAACTAGTGTCAGTTTTAGCCGAGATGGTAAGATGCTGGCTACGGCATCAAATGACACTGTCAGACTCTGGGATTTACAGGGCAATTCCTTAGCTGTGTTGAGAGGACATCAATCCTTCGTATATGATGCAAAATTTAACCCCGATGGTAAGATGCTGGCTACGGCATCAAATGACACTGTCAGACTCTGGGATTTACAAGGCAATCCATTAGCTGTGTTGAAAGGACATCAATCCTCGATATTAAGTGTAAGTTTTAGCCCCGATGGTCAGATGCTGGCTACGGCATCATGGGACAAAACGGTCAGACTCTGGGATTTACAGGGCAATCCATTAGCTCTGTTGAGAGGACATCAAGACCGGGTAAATAGTGTAAGTTTTAGCCCTAATGGTCAGATGCTGGCTACGGCATCAAGAGACAATACTGTCAGACTCTGGGATTTACAGGGCAATCCATTAGCTCTGTTTCATCCATTAGCTGTGTTGAAAGGACATCAAGGCCGGGTAAATAGTCTAAGCTTTAGCCGAGATGGTAAGATGCTAGCTACGGCATCATCGGACGGTATGGTCAGACTCTGGGCCGTTGAAAATTTAGGTGAGATGCTGGCTAGGGGCTGTAAGTTGCTTGAAGATTACTTTGTGGAGCATCCTGAAGATTTAGAAAGCTTAAGCTCATGTCAAGATTCAGTTGACAAAGTAGCAGTAGCTCCCGGTCTTGTTAAACAAGGTGAGAAGTTAGCGAAAGAGGGGGATGTGGATGGTGCTATTGCTAAGTTCCAAAAAGCCCAAGAATGGAATCCGGAGCTAGAATTAGAGCCAGAGGCAAAGGCAAAAGCGATCGCTCTTTTTACAAAAGGTGAACAGTTAGCAGAAGAGGGGGATGTTGAGGGTGCTATTGCTAAGTTTCAAGAAGCCAAAGAATTAAATCCTAATCTAGAATTACAGCCAGAGACAAAAGCCAAACAGCTAGCAGCACCCACTAAAGTTAAACAAGGTAAGCAGTTAGCTAAAGAGGGTAAATTAACCAAAGCCCTATCTCTCTATAAAAAAGCACAACAACTAGATCCAAACCTAGAAATTTCTGCTTATGATTGGAACGAAATCTGTTGGTTTGGTAGCCTCCATGGATATGCTGCTGATGTCATGGATGCCTGTGAAAAAGCAGTAGCAAAAGAACCTGAAGATGGAGGTATTCTGGATAGTCGTGGTTTAGCTAAAGCTCTGACTGGGGATACCGCAGGAGCCATATCATATTTTCAGGCATTTGTAGATTGGATCGATGATGATGAGTTGAAAGCACAACGACAAAAATGGATAGATGAGCTCCGGGCTGGTAAGAATCCTTTTACAGAAGAAGTGTTGAAGGGTTTACTTGAGGAGTCATGGTAGGGAAGGCAATAGGCAAAAGGCAAGAGGCAAGAGGCATCTTGCTGTGGAACTGGCATCTTGCCAGTGTCATGCTTATTGTCGGGCGGGCATCTTGCTGTAGAACTGGCATCTTGCCAGTGTCATGCTTATTGTCGGGCGGGCAGGATGCCCACTCTACTGATATTGATTAGGCAAGAGGCAATAGTTTCCCTGCTCCCGATTCCCGACTCCCGATCAGTTTTTTACAAAATTTTTCAAAATATGTTATAATAAAAGGTTATTTGTGCTATACTATAAAGGTGGGCGCTGAGACGCCCAGAGTCAAGAGCTAGCCCGGCGAAAGTCCAAAATCTACGGGCTAGCTCTGGCTCCCCTAAAAAAGGAGACAGTTTGATTATGAGTTATTCGGAACGCCTTCATCCATGGGTGGTCATTAGGCTATTACCCGAAATGCAGCGAGTTGTTGTTGCTCGCTTTCGCAACCGGTCGGATGCGGAGGGACATTTATGGGCCCTGAAGCGATTAATGCCTGATGCGAAATTTGTGATTGTATTCGATGTCGGTAATAATCCGATGGATGAGGAATCCTAGGGCTTTACATCGTAAGTATTCAGTGATCACTGATAGCTGATCACTGATAGCTGAATGCTGATAGCTGAATGCTGATAGCTGAATGCTGATCATTGATATAGCAATCCGTGTAGGAATGCCGAGAATTTTGATGCCATATTCCCGACTCCCGATTCCCGTTCCCCTCCTGGGAGGGGTTAGGGGTGGGTTCCGACTCCCGACTCCCGATTCCCGATTCCCTGTTCCCTTTTTTCAAAATGGCCACAACCGTTGCAGCAACCGCCAAATTTTAACCACTAGCTCTTCTATCCAAAGCATGGTGATGTCTAACCACTCCAACACTCGTTCTAAAGGATGCTTAATATATCCTTCTGGAGTTGCTTTAGTTTCAATCCATTCTTGATTTGGCTCTACATCACTATCGTTTCTAGAGTTAGCGATCGCATTATTTTCTTCTCCCTTATATCCTTTAACCTGGGTGCTACCAGACTTAACAACTGCTAGCGGTTGATCTTGATATTCTTTGGAAGTAGTTTTTCCTAAATTATCCTGAATTTGGGACAGGTCTGGTGATTTTTCAGTCCTGGAATTTTTATTCTGGCTGATAGATGGTTTTGGTTGAACTTTTGAAGATTTAGTTCTCGAAATAATTAGCTTACCTGGAGCCTTTAGTAAGTTCAGGTATCGCTTAAATAGAATCCAAATAGACTTTTCTGACTTCACAGGAATTTTGCTGTTGAATCCTTCTGGTAACTGATGTCTAGATTTACTATTAGCAACCGGTGATTGTGCCTGATTTCCGGAGTTGGAGGTTGAGGAAGATAAATTTTCGGGCTGGTCAGATCCATCTGGGTTGCCCCATAAATCATTATCGGATAACCAAGGATCAAGTTCATCTGATTTAGACCGAGATGGTGTTGAGGTGGATGGTATTAATGACGGGGAAAGTGGAGGGGAATTATCTCCTGATAGCTGATGGGCTTCTGGGTATAAATTATCCCTGTTTCCTCCTGGTAAACCCTCTCCAGAACCAGAAAGAATTTGGGATTGCTCTGAGGAACCACTCAAAGTAAAGTTAGATGATGTTCTGCCAAAGAAGTAGTCAATAGCAGCATAGATTAAGCTTAAGAGTTTAAATCGGTTAGTGTCAGACCCTGCCGTTACCTCCTCTGAGCTATCACCCTTAATAAATGGTTTTTGTAGGGCTTGCATCAGCTGATTAGTACTCTGGCGCAGGGTTAGGGGGATTTGCTTACTCAGTTTAACCAAAACTTCCGATCGTTGTACTAATTGGTGTGATTCCAGTTCCAGGAATTTGTTATCCAGGGAAGTTAATAGGTTCTCAATTGGGTTAGAAGGTAATAGATTGAGTGGTTTGGAAGGTTTAGGTTGTCGGTGCTCAGAGGTGGCTGATTGACCCTTGGAAACAGCTGGAATGATCCTCGATTCCCCGAACAGATTAATTGCGATCGCTACAGGACTAGTTTGCACCCAAGCCATTAATCGCCAGAATAGCCTGATGGGTGGAAAAATAGGGGGGTGATCTAAGGTAGCAAGGGAAGGGGATGCTTTTTTGCCATCTAACGAGTGGGCTAAACGCCATTTACGCAGTAAGTCAGCCAGCTCCCAACTGATTCTGGATGCTAGTTTGTGCTGCTGCTGGGGTGTCAATATATCCAGAATTTGATTTTCCACTGTCACCAGCACTAGACCCCGGTTGTCCAATAAACAAGCCACTCCCTTAATTAGCATATGCTCATTAGTCGCGGGTTTAGCTGGGGTTACAGCTTGCCCGTTATATAGGCTTACAGGTTCCTGGTTATTTAGGGATGTTCCCCTTTGCCGTTCCAGTAGGATAGGTTGCCCGTTATTTAGGGTTACAGCTTGCCCGTTAGACGGTTTTAGGTTGTCTAGATCAGCTTCAAGGGTAAACTTGCCAAGGTTCAACTCTTGTAGCACTCGCTGAATTGCTGTATCTGCTTCTGGCGGTTTTTCCTGGGGCTGGGCGTGGCTAAATGTTCTTAATTGGGGCAATCCAGCTTTTACCGAAGAAGAAATCTGACGCCCAGCGGATAAACTAGCTTGCACCAGCAGGTAAACCGGATAAAGTAAAATTTGCCCTCCCCATACCCCTGCAACTTTTAAATGCCGTATTGTACGTTGAATTTGGTCAGCAAACCGTTGAGATTGTCGATTGATAAAGTTAAACAATCTACTGCGATAGGGACCTTTGGCAGGGGAAGACATGATGATTATTGCTTGGGTGAGGGATTAGCTAGCTGATAGACATTGAAGCTGCATATATAGCAATTATTATTTGGGTGAGGTACAGAGTTGTGGGTTTTAGGGAGCAGGGAGCAGCGAGCAGGGATTAGGTAAGAGGGCAGAGGTAAAAAATTTTGTGTACCTCATAGTTATGAGAAACGCTATATACCAGGAAGTGGTTATGGGTTGACAGTTGATGGTTAACGGTTAACTGTCAATAAACCACAAATAACAAATTAATGATAACCTGTTGCGTATTTAAAATTGGATATTATTCCCTTATCAAAAAAACCGTCAAACCCTCTCCCCTGCTCGCGAAGCTCCCCTGCTCTGATCACAAGAGAATTTAAATGAAGACTAGCTGATCAGGTACACAGGATTGTTTCCCGATTCCCAATTCCCGATTCCCGATTGCCGATTCCCGATTCCCGATTCCCGATTCCCGATTCCCGATTCCCTGCTCCCTCCCAGAACGAAAGTACCTCACCGAATTGAAAACCGCTGTAAATGAAATGGATCAGATTAGGCTTATTGATGGGATTAATCATGCGATCGCAAAACTCCGTGCTTTAACTCAAACCAATGTTCAGCAGGGTTGGCGATACTGTAAAGAAGATATTCCTTATCCTGTGGCCACTCAACCAGAGTGCTGGAACAATTGGTCAATAGCCCAACGTAATGACAAGGATTACATTACTTGGTCTGCTGGAAGACAAGTGATCTGGTTGAGTCAACGATTCCTAGTGCCCCAGGATTTGCAGCGCTATCCTTTAGCTGGCTTAGGATTACGTTTAGTGTTGACGTGGTGGGCAGAATCGGCTCAGATTTTTGTCAACGGTCAGCTGGTACAAGAGGGGGATTTATTTGATTCCTCCACACGGATGCTGCTAAATCCAGCAGTAGTGCCAGGGGAAGAGTTTGCCGTAGCCCTCAGGTTGGTTAGTCCTGGTCATGATATCGGCGGATTAATGCGATCGCAAATCCTCTACGAAGCCACCAATGATATCGATCCAGGCTTTGTAGCTGATGAATTGACTGTCTTACAAAAGTATAGCGCTAGTTTTGAACCAGAACAATTAGGGACTCTAGCTAAGGCTGTGGCTGAGATTGATTGGGAAATGGTGTCACAGCCGACAGAATTTATGCGATCGCTTACCCGATTGCGCCAACAACTCAGTACAATTGAAAATTCAAACTTCAGAATTCAAAATAGTCAAAACTCTATCCAAATGCTAGGTCATGCTCACCTTGATTTGGCTTGGTTATGGCCAGTCAGCGAGACCTGGGACGTAGCTGTGCGTACCTTTGAATCAGTATTAAAGCTACAGCAAGAATTTCCAGATTTCACCTTTTGCCATACCACCCCTGCCCTTTATGCTTGGATAGAACAGCATCGCCCTGATTTATTTAAACGGATAAAACAACAAGTTGCAGCTGGTCGTTGGGAAATTGTGGGGGGGATGTGGGTAGAACCGGAATTAAACCTAATTGATGGTGAATCAATAGTCCGACAAATCCTCTATGGTCAACGTTACGTCCAGAAAACCTTCGGTCAGTTAACCACAGTGGCATGGGTAACGGATAGTTTTGGCTTCTGTTGGCAACTACCTCAATTACTCAAACAGGGTGGAATTGACTACTTCGTGACCCAGAAGCTGCACTGGAACGATACCACCAAATTTCCCTATGGTGCTTTCTGGTGGCAGTCTCCCGATGGCAGCCAAATCTTCAGCCTGATGTCTCCCCCTAACGTTGCTGGTGTGATGGATACAAATCCCATTACTATGGCAAGCTACGCCATTGATTGGGAAATTCAAACCTCACTCAAGGAGGCATTTTGGTTACCTGGTGTCGGAGATCATGGCGGTGGTCCCACCAGGGATATGTTACAAGTAGCAAGACGTTGGCAAAAATCCCCATTCTTCCCAAAGCTGGAATTTACCACCGCCAGTGACTATTTGTTGTTCGCGAAGCGTGGCCTTTTGGCCAAGGTTAGCGGGTTGAAGGTTAGTAGGTTGAAGGTTAGCAGGTTGTTCGCGTTCGCGCAGCGTCGGCTTTGCCGAAAGCGTGGCCTTTTGGCCAAGGTTGCAGGTTGTATTGAGAACCTTAGTGTCGGAAGTGTGGGGGAAGAAGAAATCAGAACAGAGGACAGCGGAGGGGGGAAAGGCCAAAGCCAAACCACTAAAGAGATTCCGGTCTGGAATGATGAACTCTATCTAGAATTCCATCGCGGTTGCTATACCACTCATGCTGACCAAAAGCGCTATCTACGTCGTTGTGAGGGGTTATTGTACCAAGCAGAACTGTTTGCCGCCCTGAAAACCATTGCGACAGGACAAGGGTATCCTAAGACTGAACTGGAGGAAGCCTGGAAAAAGGTGTTATTTAATCAGTTTCACGATATCTTACCAGGAACATCGATTCCGGAAGTCTTTGTAGAAGCTAATCAGGCTTGGCAGGAAGTCGAGGAGGTGACGGGGGAGATATTGGAGGAATCATTAAATGCGATCGCATCCAAGATCACCCTGCCACCACCACCGAAACCCCATGCTCAAGCCATTATTGTCTTTAATCCTCTCAATTGGCAGCGTTCAGAAGTAATTGCTATTTCTTTAGCTATTTCGTTACCTGTTTCTATACCGGTCGGGTCAATCGAATGGGAAGTGTATGACTGTTTTGGGGAAAAGATAGTCTCTCAAGTTAAGCACGATCAAGCCCAGCACATCCAAAACCATGACAATAACAATGACAATCTCTCCTATTCTCAAATAGAATTGCTGTTTCTAGCCAGTAATATTCCTTCGGTAGGATATCGTGTTTTTTGGTTGTGCAGCAATACTGAGCACTTGAAGTTAGAGCTACGTCCCGATTCCCGATTCCCGATTCCTGATTCCCGATTCCCGATTCCCGATTCCCGATTCCCGTTCCCCTCCTGGGAGGGGTTAGGGGTGGGTTCCAATCCCCGATTCCCAATTCCCGATTCCCAACTCCCGATTGAAGATTTCGTATTAGAGAATCAATACCTACGAGTGGTGGTAGACCCAGAAACTGGAGATTTAAGTAGTGTCTTCGATCAGGTTAATCAGCGGGAAGTGCTTAGTGGTCCTGGAAATCAGCTACAAGCTTTCGAGGATAGTGGTCAATATTGGGATGCATGGAATATAGACCCAAATTATGCTGACCATCCTTTGCCGAGCACTGAGCTGATCGGGATCGAGTGGATTGAAACCGGAGTATTGCGTCAACGTTTGCGAGTGGTGCGTCGGCTAATGCGATCGCAATTTTGTCAGGACTATATCCTCTCAGCAGAATCCCCAGTCCTCAAAATTGCCACTACCGTAGACTGGCAGGAACGCCATGTATTAGTCAAAGCTGCGTTTCCATTAGCCATTGATGCCGATTATGTGTCCTATGAGATGCCTTGTGGGGTAATTCAACGTTCTACTCGACCCCAAACCCCTGCTGAGCAAGCTAAATGGGAAGTACCTGCTCTGCGTTGGGCAGACTTGAGTGATCAAACCTATGGTGTCAGTTTGCTTAATGATTGCAAATACGGCTATGATGCCCAGGCTTCCCAATTACGTCTAACATTGCTTCGCTCTCCCACTTGGCCCGATCCTGAAGCTGATCAAGGCATCCACCAATTCACCTATGCTCTCTATCCTCATCAAGGCAATTGGCGTTCTGCAGATACGGTTAAGCTAGCATACCAGCTTAATTTACCATTTCTAGGGTTACTTTGGTCTCCCGCTAATAGTTCTATTTTCAGTAATAATGTCAGTAATAATAGTAGACCTTCTTTACCATCAACCGGACAACTATTAAATTTGTCAGCCAAGACTCTAATATTGATGGCACTTAAACAATCCGAAGATATCCCTGATCAATGGATTCTCAGGTGCTATGAATCTCATGGGGAGTCAGCGAATTTATCCTTAGTGAGTGATTTGGGATTAAAAGTAGTTCACCCAGTTGATTTATTGGAAAGACCTGTTAGTTTATCAGAAGCATCAGCTGATGGAAAAGTAGTTAAGATAGAGCCTTGGAAAATAACTAGTTTGGCAGTTAAATCCATAATTTAGAAGGGAGTCGGGAGTCGGGAATCGGGAATCGGGAGTCGGGAGTCGGGAGCTATAAAAATTTTTCCTATCTCGCTATCTCGCTATTTCCCCATCTCCCCATCTCCCCATCTCCCCATCTCCCCATCTCCCCATCTCCCCATCTCCCCATCTCCCCATCTCCTCAATTTCAATTTCAATTTCAATTTCAATTTCAATTTCAATTTCAATTTCAATTTCAATTTCAATTTCAATTTCAATTTCAATTTCAATTTCAATTTCAATTTCAATTTCAATTTCAATTTCAATTTCAATTTAAACAATCAATAAAATTACCTAAAATGTAATTACTATTCTATTGAATATAGACTGTACTGTGTATAAAACAAATTTTAAAAACTAAGAGCTTCGTGTCTTTGATTTCCTTCCTAGCACCCCTTGAAACAACTCGGCTTTTTTAAGGGGGATGGAAGGGGGTTAATTAGGCAGAGGGAGTAAGCATTCAGCGGTCAGCGCTCAGCGGTCAGCTTATTTTATTCAAGTGCGACCCGTGGCGAATTTAATAATTAGATGCGGAAAGCGCACCTAAGCATCTCAAGTAGCGTGGCCACAGGCCTTTAGCTGATAGCTGATAGCTGATAGCTGATAGCTGATAGCTGATAGCTTACCAGAGGGATTTAGGGTAATCATAATTTTTTGACAAACAATCTATTAGCAACAACCCCAATACTTCTGTAACTACTACAGGACATGGTTGATTGCTCTTATTCACAAGGATCCTTCTTTATACTATGTTGTATTCACCAAAAGCTATAGTAAAAGAACTGGCTTCAACGCCTACTACACTATGCTAGAATCTGGAAAAGTCCTCCAAAATCGCTATTACCTCCAGCAGCAGCTGAATGACAATCCAGTGCGCCAGACTTGGCTAGCACTGGATTCCGAGTCTGACACACAAGTCGTAGTCAAGCTTTTGGCTTTAGGTGGTCCCGTACAATGGGACGATTTGAAACTATTTGAGCGGGAAGCGCAAGTTCTCAAACAACTGGATCATCCTCGGATTCCCAAGTATCGGGATTATTTTTCCCTCGATGAGAGTATCCTATGGTTTGGACTGGTTCAGGAGTATATCCCTGGTCTATCCCTGAAACAGCAACAGTCTCAAGGGTTTAGATTCTCTCAGCAGCAGGTAAATACTATCGCAGCTGATATTTTAGAAATTCTTCAGTACTTACATCAGCTCAACCCCCCAGTCTTACACCGAGATATCAAGCCAAGCAATCTAATTTGGGGTGAGGACGAGCAGGTATATTTAATCGATTTTGGAGCAGTGCAGGCTCAACCAACTACTGCGGGTGCCACATTTACAGTGGTGGGAACCTATGGTTATACTCCCATGGAACAGTTTGGGGGTCAAGCTGTGCCTGCTTCTGATTTGTATGCCTTAGGGGTGACCTTGATTGAACTGCTGACTGGAGTGGCACCTGCTGAGTTACCTCAGGAAAATTTGCGGATTCAATTTCGTCAACTACTCGGTTCTACTGTTGAGCCTGGCTTGGTGACCTGGCTAGAGAAAATTACAGAACCAGCTGTGGAGCGCCGCTTCAGTGATGCTAAACAAGCTACTGAAGCCCTATACACTAACCCAGTGGTTCCATCAAACAACACCTCCCCAACTGGTCTGCCAGACACTGTTGTCCGTATTCATAAATCAGCAGAACAACTAATCATTGATATCCCCTCTCACTGGGAAATGATAGTGATGAAACCCTTCAAACATGCCCTAAAACAAGCTAGAGGGGTGGTAAAGGGGGTATTTTCTTACTCCCTACAGCGATTCAAGACCTTAGAAAAGTCTAGGCAAAACCGGATATTAGTTGGTGTTGGGTTGGGAGTAGTCGTAGCAATTTTACTTGATTTATTTAAGCACCTTATTGTTCAAATATTAGTAATTTTATTAGCAATTCCAGTATCATTACTGCCTTTAGCTATCCCATTTTTTTTAGTGATGTGGATAACATCATTAAACTCGGAAAAAGACTTTTCTGAGGCAGTTCGTATTTGTTTTGATAACAAAAAATTTGAAATTATTAAGGCATCCTTGAGCCGCAAAAAATGGGATCGAGGAGAAAACTCACAAATTAAAGAAGTTTATATTACTGCCTATCGGGATGCACAAGGCAGATACCATCGGGGGATTGCGATCACTACTCAGGTAGAACGACCATCACCCTTTGGTCAAAAATCCCAAACTTACATCTTTGGCGAACAATTACCAGAAGCTGAATTGAATTGGTTAGTTGAAGAAATCCGAGCTTGGTTGGATATCAAATCTAGTGATTCATCACCAAATCCAGAAGGTTGAAGGTTGTTCGCGTAGCGTGGCCGAAAGGCCAAGGTTTAAGGTTTACGATTGAAGGTTGAACGCGATGGACGAAGTCCCGCTTTCAGCGAACGCGTGGCCGAAAGGCCAAGGTTGACGGTTGACGGTTGAAGGCAAAATACAAAACCAATCAATACCGAAATTCAGCAAATCAGAACTCAGGACTTAGCTCATCGATGACATAAAAAATGCGATTAGAAACCCCATTATCGTGGATAAGACAACGGAACTGCCTCCCAATTCATAGGCTTCTGGCATCATGGTGCTAGCCAACATTGCCAAAATTGCTCCACCAGCAGTAGCCTGAGCTAAGGCGATGAATGATTCTGGGGTATGGCTTTCTAAAACATGACCTGCAACTGCACAGAGTCCGCACAGCATCACCGCCCCCATCCATAACCCAAGAATCTGAGTGGTTTTAGTTCCAGCTTGTTTCATCCCAGTAGCACTGGATAATGCTTCTGGAAAATTGGAGATAAAAACTGCTAGTAAAAATGACAAGCTGAAGTGAGAGTCCCCAGCATTCATACCGATAACTGCAGATTCAGGAATATTGTCAATCAAGGTACCGATGACAATAGCAAAAGGAGCAGAATTCTTAACTAATTTTTCTAGTATAGCTGGATCTTCTCTAATTAATAGATCCAGTTCTGCTTGAGCAATCAACTGTTGTCGCCAACGGTCTAACTTATGTTCTACTGCTACCCTAGAGTCAGTAGCAAATTGGAGTCGGCGTGCTAAGGAACGGCTGAGAGCCCAAGCTAAGTGGGGAGACCAACTCAGGACATGATTAAAATGTTCTTGGTGTAGTTGATATAACTCCATGGGAGTTTGGGCAATAACAGTGGCTGAACGGGGTTCTCCCGTTAGCAGTGACACTTCACCAAATACTTCCCCTGAACCCATAGTATTAATTAATTTTTTACCTCTGAAGACTTCCGCTTTTCCGTCCACAATCATATAGAGGTGATCACCAGGGGCTCCCTCCTGACAAAGAATATCTCCAGGTTGAGCATAGACTGGTTTGAGGTAGGGAACTATAGCTTGCTTTTCCTGGAGGGGAATATTTTGCATCACCTCCACGTGGGCAATCCGATTGAGTACATCGGATACCTGTTCCTGAGTATGTTCAATTAAATAGCGACGACTAGAGGCAGGTTTGCGTAGGAAACCACCGTGCTGGTCGATATATGTGGTGATTCCAGTAAACAGGCTACCCCCCACTAGGAATCCTAGCAGGAGGGGTAAAAATCCACCATTTTCGTAAGCAGGTATGGTGATTTCAAATGCGATCGCACAAATTAAGGTTCCACTACCAAATGCCATGATGGCAGCAGAAACAGTGCGGTTTGGCTGCCAGAAAACCCCAACTAAGGCTCCCAATGCCAAACTCGAAGCTCCTAATATACCTTGAAAAAATGCGGCGGTTGCCATAGGCGGCTGGCTGCTTCCAATACTGCTTATTTTATAGCTCCATACAATAGCTCGATACCAAGTATAAAGTCTGAAGACAAAAAGCATGGATGCCAAAAAATTCAGCCTTGGCCTTGGCCTTGGCCAAAAGGCCACGCTACGGGAATGGCCACGCTACGGGAACATACTTCATCCTTCATCCTTTCGTTGGTAGATCATGATGGATAGAGGAATACGCAATACTGTAGTTGCTAGTTTGGACAAGCCAAACTTAACTTTAAGGGATTTGGGTAAGTCTTGCCAGGATACTGACACAAAACCGAAACGGTTGTAAAATGGCGTCAACCAACCCATACATTCGAGATAAAGCGCACCGGCAGGCTGAGTTGCCTCTTTGATTAGATTTTCTATCAGATAACTCCCCAAGCCCTGATTGCGCCACTTAGGTGCCACAACCAAACTCCCCAATTCTTGGGCATCGGGAAAGTTGCGCAATTGTCCACAAGCCACCACACGCCCCTCAAATTCAATCACCCGAAACTGGGTCCAACGCAACTGGGTAGGCTCTAGTTTAGCCATCAGAATTAATTTAAGAATTGCCCAGGTATCCTTGGCACAGGCAGGGCGGAAAATACATCCTGGTGGTAACGATGGAGATGGTTTAGTCATCAGCTGTTGTAAATTGAATGTTTGTTCATGGTTGACCATCAACCGTCAACCGTCAACCGTCAACCGTCAAACCTCCACAAAAAACGACTCCACAAAAAACGACTCCACAACAGACCGTCAGCCTGTCAATTTATCAGTTACCCATTTCATAGGTTAGTTGTGATCTCCGTCAGCCCTGACTCAATACAATTATTGCTACACTCAAATAAAATTCTGACTGAATGCAAGAGACTGCTCAATATTCCTGTGCCTATTGTGGTGAAACCAATTTGACCTTTGTTGATCTAAGCGCTGGTGAACAGCAATCCTATATCGAAGATTGTCAAGTGTGCTGTCGTCCAAACATTTTGTATGTAAGGGTAGATCAAGAAACTCTCGATATTGAGATTGACAGCGATTATGATGGCTAACTAAAAGGCAGATTGACCCAAGTTCACTCTTGGTAAGGATTTATCATTAGATTTGTGGCTAGCATGGTGCGTCTACCCAAGACCTTGCTACTGATAGGGACAGTGGCGAAACTCACCGATTTGCTCAATCTTAAGGTAAATGCCCATGCCCACTCATGCACTATTATGCTCCAAGCAGTTGCTAGGGGGACTATACGTTAACGAAGACGAGGAACACTCGGTATTTCCTCTGAAACATACAGAGGTTTACGCCAAAATTACCGGTCACCTGTCACGGGTAGAGGTGATACAGACCTTTGACAATCCTTTCAGCGAACCCTTAGAAGCGGTCTATATCTTTCCACTACCGGATCAAGCGGCGGTGGATGAGATGGAGATTAAATTAAGCGATCGCATAATTGAGGGCAATATCAAAAAACGGGAAGAGGCTCAAACTATCTACGAGCAAGCTTGCAGTCAGGGGCGGACTGCGGGACTCTTAGAGCAAGAACGGGATAATATTTTTACTCAATCTCTAGCTCACATTAAACCAGGGGAGCAAATTGAGGTCACCCTTCGCTATACCGATCAGCTACAGTTCCAGGGAGGTAATTATGAATTTGTCTTCCCAATGGTAGTTGGCCCCCGTTTCATCCCTGGTACTCCCATTGATGAGAGTGGGGATACTGACTTTGTTCCCGATGCTTCCCGGATCACTCCACCCTTGATTCCGCCAGACATGCGCTCAGGTCATGACATTGGGGTAACCGTCGAGATTGACGCTGGAGTAGCAATTACAGAGGTTTATTCTACCTCCCATCAGATTAACATTGAACAACAGGGGCAAATCCTGCGGGTAAAACTGAGTCAGGAAGACACGATTCCCAACAAAGACCTGATTCTACGCTATGGGATTGCCAAGGAGCAAACTCAGACAACAGTACTTACCCACGCAGATCAACGGGGCAATCATTTTGCTGTGTATCTTATCCCCGCGTTGGACTATAGCACCGATGAGATTGTGCCAAAGGATGTGGTGTTCCTGATCGATACCTCTGGTTCTCAAATGGGGGATCCTCTGCTAAAGTCTCAGGAATTGATGCGTCGGTTTATTAATGGACTCAATCCGAAGGATACCTTTACCATTATTGATATTTCAGATACTGCTACCCAGCTATCTACCAAACCCTTATCGAATACCCCCCAAAACTGTAGAAAGGCGATTAACTACATCAATCAATTAAAAGCCAACGGTGGTACTTATTTACTCAAAGGTATTCGTAACTTGCTGAATTTACCGGCTGCACCAGAGGGACGACTACGGAGTATTGTACTGCTAAGTGATGGCTACATTAGCAATGAGAATCAGGTACTAGCAGAAGTACAGCAACAGCTTAAACCTGGAAATCGCATCTATAGCTTTGGTGTCGGCAGTTCTCCGAACCGCTTTCTGCTCAATCGCTTAGCTGAAATTGGACGGGGAATAGCTAGAATGGTGCGTCAGGATGAACCAACTGAAGCAGTAGCGGAACAGTTTTTCCGTCAAATTAATAACCCAGTGCTAACCAATATTCACGTTACTTGGGAAGGCCCAGGGGAAGCGATAATTTATCCCAATCCCACTCCGGATCTATTTACCCAGCAGCCTTTGGTTATCTGTGGACGCATTTCTCCCATTCAAGAGTTCCAGGCAGAACAGTTGCAGGTTAGCAAGTTGAAGGTTAAAGGTTTGGAGAATAACCAACCCGACTCGAATGCTACAGCTGATCGCGTAGCGTGGCCTACGGCCTTAGAACTTTCAACCAAACAACATTCAACCTTAACCCCAAACCAACCTTGGCCAAAAGGCCACGCTACGGGAACAACCCCTACTGGTACTCTCAGGATTACTGGTACTAGGGCGGATGGTAGTTACTACGAGAAAAGATTTAACCTCAATTTTGATCAAGCCGACAATCCAGCCATTGCCCAGCTGTGGGGTAGAGCAAGGATTAAACACCTGATGCAGCAAATGTTGAGCTGTGAAACCAAAGCTGGGGTAGAGGCAGTGACCGCAACAGCGTTGAGTTATCAACTATTGTGCCAGTACACCGCTTTTGTTGCTGTCAGTGATCAGGTGGTTGCAGGAGAAAGCCAGCTCGTATCGATGCAAGTACCAGTAACAATACCAGAAGGAGTTAACTGGGAAGGCATGATCAAAAGTACTTTTGCTAGTGCAATTCAGGATAGACTCAGGCTACAGAAGTGGCGTTCAGGGTTGAGAGCAGGGGATAAGGGCAGCACCAGACAAGCAGAAATTGACATCAATTCCAAATTCTTGCCTCATGACCAGGGGAAAAAGGCGACACCGAAGCACTCTAAGATCAACCGATCTTTACTGTTTTCCCTCTCTCCCTTGTCTTCTCCCACCGCCTGGTCTTCTCCTATGCCAAAGTCTGTCCTACCAATAAGTGAATATAGGAAATTGGGGGTTAAAACCAAAGCTTGGATTCAACAGTCAGAGTATAAGCAAAACAGGTACCAAGAATCTAAGCTAACTAATGATAATGATAATTTATATTCTGGCAATCAGGCATCAGAAATTATCCCTCAGGATTATATTACTTCTAAGACACTTCAGGATCGCATCACTGATAATGATAATCCCTATGATAACCATCAGGCATCAAAAATTATTACTGAGGACTATTTCGGCACTCAATCACCAGATAATTTTGAATTGACCTTGGTCTGTCCTAGATTGATTCAAAAGGTGAAGTCAGAGATATTAAGCTCAGCAGCAATCAGCCATCACAGGTTACAGTTGGTCAGAGTTAAGGGATTAGATGAAATAGGGACAACTTGTTTAACCCAACATCTGCAACGGTTGAACCTACCCCTAGGGGTAGCTGGTGAAATTGTCTTCGAGTTCCTAGTGCGTAGAGGTCGCGTGATCAGGGTGATGTGGGATGAAGCAGCCTCTACCCTGACCGAATCCCAAATGATTGATTTGATTAAGCGATCGCTTTCTTGTTGGCGAGTTCCCCAAACCTCTCTCAAGAGCGTGTGTTTAACCTTACGGATTAACGAAGGTGCAACTCAATGACATCTTGCTTAATGGTGAGATCATAATCTTGATAGAAATTGTGTCCTAGCAGTCCAATTGACAGGGATGGACTAACAGCAACCAGTAAGTTGTTAGCCACAATACCTCCTGCAGCAGCGGAGGTCAAGCGACCCAGGGGTACATCAATTCTACCATTAGCTGTATCCATCGTGGCAGTTCCTTCTGGCTTCAATGCCAAAGCTTTTGCCATTTTTGGGGTAATTGTCACGACGGATGCTCCTGTATCAACCACCATTTCAAAGGTTCGTTTACCATTAAAAGTGACATCAATTACAGGAGTGTTATAGACTCGGCGTTTGATCGGGATTGTAATCACTCCTGAACTCTTTTGCTTTGATATGCCGCAAAGTTTGCCAAGGTCAATCAGATTGCCATTGGCATCCCGCATGAAACAGGGTAAATCAATTTGAGCGTTAGAAACAGCAGGAGTGAGGGTGCTGGTTGTGATTAGAAATAATGTTGTTAATAGTTGGATTGGTAAATAGGGTTTCACCTGATTTATCTACTCCAGTATTTTTAATTAGTACAAACTTTTAGGAAAGATCAAGCATTAAGGCTGAATGGTTAATTATCACCTAATCCTAGATTACCCAGGGAAACTCTTAAACCAACACTACTTTTAGATAGAGTTTATAGATAGAGTTTATAGCTAATACCTAATAACTCAACTAGCAGATAGGGAATCTTTGTTGGCTCGTTATCGGTAAAAGTTTGGGGAGTTATACTGATAGCTGGCACCATTGCAAAAAAACTTAATAAAGCAAGTCATAACAATCGATTTCAGTACTGAAATCGATGCAGCAAGGCAACAGGGGAGCCAGCGCCAGCTGCACATTGAGCATCGGCCAGCAATCCCCACTGGGTCAGGGATTGCGCATTGCCGCACGCTACGCGATTGGCCGTAGGCCACGCTAAAAGCGATCGCCTTTGGTGCTCAAACAGTTGAGCGAACCATGGGCTTACTGCCTGTTGTCACTCTGTTTTTACTGTGCGATCGCACTCAAGTGTTGCCACTATCGGTTATTCAGAACTATCTTCGACTTTGGTGTTGGACTCAGACTGCCCATTCCCTACTGCCGGTTCTGCCGATATCTCTTCGACCACACTAGTTGATTCAGACTCCTCGGTCTCTACTGCTGGTTTTTCCGATATCTCTTCGACCACACTAGTTGATTCAGACTCCTCGGTCTCTACTGCTGGGTCTTCCGATATCTCCTCGACCACACTAGTTGACTCATATTCACTTGGTGTTACCGCTGGTTCTTCCGATATCTCTTCGACCACACTAGTTGACTCAGACTCCCCTGTCTCTACTGCTGGTTCTTCCGATATCTCTTCGACCACACTAGTTGACTCAGACTCCCCTGTCTCTACTGCCGGTTCTGCCGATATCTCCTCAACAACACTAGTGGACTCAGATTCCCTCGGAGCTACCACAGGTTCCTCTGATGTAATGTCCAGTTCCTCTAGCGCTTCAGGTGAGGGGCTAGGGGTGACAGCGGAACGTCCGAAGAAACTGCCAAAGCGACTCCAGATGTTTAATTTTGGCTTTTCTGACGGTTCAGGTAGAGGGGTTACTGATTCAGCGCCAGTAGTTGCTTCCTCAACTGGTACTGGGGTTTCAGTGGCAGGAACCAGCTCTTCTGCTTCCAAAGTTGTTTCCAGCTCAGGTAGGTTGGGCTCAACCTCAGGGGTTGCTTCCTCCAGAGTTATTGGCAGTTCAGTTGGTGTTAGTGATTCCTCTAGTTCTGGTATTTGCTCTGTTTCAGTAGGGGCTAATTCTCCTGGTGATGTAGTGTCTTCTTCTGTAGTTTCTTCTTCTGTAGTTTCTTGTTCTAGGGAAGTCGGTTCAGAGGTGAGAGGTTCTTCAACTATAGGAACAACCGAGGGTATTGGTGTTGGCTCTGGTGTTGGCTCTACTGTAGGTGAAGTAGTCAGTGATGGACTCGGAGCTGGTGTGACTTCTGGTACAGGTATTGGGGTTGGCGGTGGCTGATAGTTCGGGTCTACAATACCACCAGCTTGCTCAGCCGAGAGTTGACCTAGTACTAGCTGGGAAAGGGTGTCTTCACCGTTAGGCTGGTAGTTAATCACCTCTACTGTGTTGTTGAAAACATTCTTGACTGGGTTGCCCTGTTCATCCAGAAACTCTAACTCTACCCAGTTTTTGCCCTCTTTAAACCCTGTCAGATAAATCGATTCCCAACGGTCGAGTAGGAAACTTTGACCGTTGACAGTAACCCGAATATGCCAATCAACACTATCATCATCTAGATTGTCTTGAGCCACTAGCTGCAGAGGGGTATTACTCAAGGGCGTATTCGTCAAATAGAAGTCCAGCAGAATCGGCTCTGCTCCGTAGTCGCCTTTTGGAACGCTGTAAGTTAGGAGTGGCAGGGCTGGATCTGGGTTGTTGTCGTCAGTTTTAGTAAAGATATGAAATGTGGTCTGGGCATAGGCACCTTCATTTTTGAAGCTCTCATCCCAGGGGCGAGAGGCAAATGCCCGCAAGGTATGGGTGCCAGGGGATAAATCCTCTAGGATTAGAGGTTGGTCTAGGTCATAGATGGCTTGGAAAGGTTGGTTGTCCAGGATGACGTTCAGATGAGGACCTATACCTAGATCGGGATCTTGGAAAATTGGCAAGTCCTGAACCTGAAATTTCACTGATACTGTTGTATCTTCGAGCACCATGTCATCACCAGGTCTGACAATGATGACTTGAGGCTGGTAAGCCTCTAGGCTCTCACTAAGCTCTTGAATAGCTAGGGGTGGCCCTACTTCTGATAACTGATTAACTTGGTTGGTTTGGGAGCTGGCATCGATGCCAAACCGCTTCGATGTCTTTATGCGATCGCTTCCACAGGCCACCAGACCCCAAACTAAAATCGTTGTGATTAGGAAGAAAAAAAGTCTTTTCACCATGATTATCTGGCTGTTCCTACCCAACAAGCCATCTCCTTTGATCACCAGCCTTTAATCTTAACTTACAGGTTGACCTCTAGTCTTGCTGCTTGTCTAATGGTGTTGGTCTATGAGCGTTGGGGTTGCCTATTGGCAGGATGATCAAGTGTGTTCTCACTTTTTCCCTCTTGGTGCCCGTTCCCTTGGTTAGGGGATCTGCCCGGGGTCGCACCCCTGTTTCAAGTCTTCCGCTTTTTTATAAATATTCCGCTTCTGTATTAACCATATCCCTAGACGTTTAACCTTTGAGGGTCCTCTTTATAGATTGAGGACACTTTTTTTTAAAATATTTAGCATTTCTTTACGTTTTGTAACATTTTGAAGAAATTATCATTGATTTTTCCTATAGTTACTTTTGATTTGTTGTGATGGCGGCTTAGACACAAACAGTGGTATACCTATTGATACTGCTAATTGAAAATAGTTAACGATTATCCAAAAAATTGTTAACTATTTTTAACTGAATTCAAAAAGCGCCTGAAGCAAGACCTATTATCTTCTAAGGGAGGTATCCGTTTTGACGTAAATTCAGAACAGGTCCTTGCTTCCGTTAGAAAGCAGTGATTAGAAAAGTGCTTTCTTATCCATAAAAATAAAACTCCCCTAGGGGTATTAGTCGTTCCTTGTCTAGAGAGGAGATTCCTCATGCCACTCGAGGTCGATAACGACCCGGTACCAGCTTCCTTTGAGAAGTGGGGTAAGCCAGGTCATTTTGATCGAACCCTAGCGAGAGGTCCCAAAACCACCACTTGGATTTGGAACCTTCACGCTAACGCTCATGATTTCGATAGTCATACCAGTGACTTAGAAGACGTTTCTCGCAAAATTTTTAGTGCACACTTCGGTCACCTAGCCGTTGTCTTTGTGTGGTTGAGCGGCATGTACTTCCATGGTGCTCGTTTTTCCAACTACGAAGCATGGCTGAGTGATCCCACTACTATTAAGCCCAGTGCTCAAGTGGTTTGGCCTGTGGTTGGTCAAGGCATTTTGAATGGCGATGTTGGTGGGGGCTTCCACGGCATCCAAATCACCTCTGGTTTCTTCCAGCTGTGGCGTGCTTCCGGTATCACCAATAGCTACCAACTGTACGTAACAGCTATTGGTGGTCTGGTAATGGCAGCCCTGATGCTATTTGCTGGCTGGTTCCACTACCACAAGAAAGCTCCGAAACTGTCATGGTTCCAGAGCGTGGAGTCGATGATGAACCACCACTTAGCTGTGCTGCTGGGCTGCGGCTGCCTGGGTTGGGCAGGTCACCAGATCCATGTGTCTTTGCCCATCAACAAGCTCTTGGATTCTGGGGTGGCTCCTAGTGAGATTCCACTGCCCCATGAGTTCATATTAGATAAGAGCTTGATGGTAGATCTTTATCCCAGTTTTGCTAAGGGCATAACCCCCTTCTTCACCCTGAACTGGGGTGTCTACTCTGACTTCCTCACCTTCCATGGTGGTCTGAATCCGGTAACCGGTGGATTGTGGTTGTCAGATACCGCTCACCATCACTTAGCTCTAGCAGTCCTGTTCATCATTGCTGGCCACATGTACCGTAATACCTACGGTGTTGGTCAAAGCATGAAGGAAATTCTAGAAGCTCACAAGGGTCCGTTCACTGGGGAAGGACACAAAGGTCTTTATGAAATCCTGACTACGTCTTGGCATGCCCAGCTAGCGATTAACCTAGCCATGCTAGGCTCCCTGACCATAATTGTGGCTCATCATATGTACGCGATGCCTCCGTATCCGTACCTTGCCACAGACTATGGTACTCAGCTGTGCCTATTCACCCACCATATGTGGATTGGTGCCTTCTTGATTGTAGGAGGTGCAGCCCATGGTGCTATTTTCATGGTGCGGGACTATGACCCAGCCAAGAATGTGAACAACCTACTAGACCGGGTGATCCGTCACCGGGATGCAATTATCTCTCACCTGAACTGGGTGTGTATCTGGTTAGGTTTCCATTCCTTTGGTCTTTACATTCACAACGATACGATGCGGGCTTTGGGTCGTCCTCAGGATATGTTCTCTGATACGGCGATTCAGCTACAGCCAATCTTTGCCCAGTGGATTCAAAACATCCACAACCTAGCGCCGGGAGGAACTGCTCCCCATGCTTTGGAAACCGTTAGCTATGCCTTTGGCGGAGGCGTTGTAGAAGTAGGCGGTAAAGTGGCAATGATGCCGATTGAGCTGGGTACAGCGGACTTTATGGTCCACCATATCCATGCCTTCACCATCCATGTCACTGTACTAATTCTGCTCAAAGGGGTACTGTTTGCCCGTTCGTCACGTCTGATTCCCGATAAATCTGAGCTAGGCTTCCGCTTCCCCTGCGATGGTCCAGGTCGTGGCGGTACCTGCCAGGTATCTGGTTGGGATCATGTTTTCCTAGGCTTGTTCTGGATGTATAACTGCATCTCTGTGGTTATTTTCCACTTCAGCTGGAAGATGCAATCTGATGTCTGGGGAACAGTATTCCCAGATGGGACTGTGTCTCACATTACCAATGGCAACTTTGCCCAAAGTGCGATCACTATCAATGGCTGGTTAAGGGACTTTTTGTGGGCACAAGCCTCAAATGTAATCACATCTTACGGCTCAGCTCTGTCGGCATACGGCATAATGTTCCTAGCTGGTCACTTCGTCTTTGCCTTTAGCCTGATGTTCCTATTTAGTGGTCGTGGTTACTGGCAAGAACTGATCGAATCCATCGTTTGGGCTCATAATAAATTGAAAGTAGCCCCATCAATTCAGCCTCGTGCTCTGAGCATCACTCAGGGTCGGGCTGTGGGGGTAGCTCACTACCTCCTCGGAGGAATCGTCGTTACCTGGTCATTCTTCATAGCACGTATCCTGTCAGTGGGATAACTGCTTACCAGGAATCGATGCCAAACCTTGAGTGGGATACCATAACCTGTGTCTCGCCTGTCGATACCATAAGCAACCTGGAACTTCGGTTCCAGGGAGTTAATTAAGAAAAAACAATGAGCAGCATGATTGCATAAGTCTCATTGGTCAGCGAGGAGAATTTCCTTAAAGCATATGGCAACAAAATTTCCAAAATTTAGCCAGGACCTCGCTCAAGATCCGACAACACGTCGAATCTGGTACGGGATTGCCACAGCCCATGACTTTGAAAGCCATGATGGCATGACCGAGGAGAATCTATATCAAAAGATTTTTGCTTCTCACTTCGGCCATCTTGCAATCATTTTCTTGTGGACCTCTGGCACCCTGTTCCACGTCGCCTGGCAAGGTAACTTTGAAGAGTGGATTAAAGATCCTGAAACTGTCAAGCCCATCGCCCACGCGATTTGGGATCCCCAATTTGGCTCAGGGGCAATTGATGCCTTCACCCAAGCTGGTGCTTCTAGCCCCGTAAACATCGCCTATTCCGGTGTTTACCACTGGTTTTACACCATTGGTATGACAACCAATAACCAACTGCATGGTGGTGCCATGTTCTTGTTATTGTTGTCATCCCTATTACTGTTTGCAGGTTGGTTGCACTTACAGCCTAAGTTCCGCCCCAGCTTGAACTGGTTCAAGAATGCAGAGTCTAGGCTAAATCACCACTTGGCAGGTTTGTTTGGTGTTAGCTCCTTAGCTTGGGCAGGTCACTTGATTCACGTGGCTATCCCCGCATCTCGCGGACAGCGGGTTGGTTGGGATAACTTCCTGAGTGTCAAACCCCATGCAGCTGGATTAGGACCTTTCTTTACCGGGAATTGGGGAGTCTATGCCCAGAACCCAGATACCGCTGGACACATCTTTGGTACCTCTGACGGTGCAGGGACAGCGATTCTGACCTTCTTGGGTGGCTTCCATCCCCAGACTGAGTCCTTGTGGCTGACCGATATGGCTCATCACCACTTGGCGATCGCAGTGATCTTCATCATTGCTGGTCATATGTACCGCACCAACTGGGGTATTGGTCACAGCATCAAGGAGATTCATAGTGCCCACAATCCCCCAGCAGGTACTCCCTTTGGGGGCCTCTTAGGTGAGGGTCACAAGGGTCTATATGACACCATCAACAACTCTCTCCACTTCCAGTTGGGCTTAGCCCTGGCTTGTTTGGGTGTGGTCTGTTCCTTGGTAGCCCAACACATGTATGCGATGCCGCCCTATGCTTTCATAGCAAAGGATCACACCACCATGGCAGCACTGTATACTCACCATCAGTACATTGCTGGTTTCTTGATGGTTGGAGCCTTCGCTCATGGTGCTATCTTCTTTGTGCGGGATTATGACCCAGAGGCTAATAAGAATAATGTGTTAGCCCGGATGCTGGAACACAAAGAAGCTCTGATTTCTCACCTGAGTTGGGTAACTCTGTTCTTAGGTTTCCACACCTTAGGACTCTATGTCCACAACGACGTCGTGGTTGCTTTCGGCACCCCCGAGAAGCAAATCCTGGTTGAGCCAGTATTTGCTCAGTTCATCCAAGCGACTCATGGTAAACTGCTATACGGCTTTGACACCCTGCTGTCTAATCCCGATAGCATAGCTTCTGGCACTGGTGCAGCTTACCTTCCTGGCTGGCTAGATGCCATCAACAGCGGAGCTAACTCCCTGTTCCTGACCATTGGTCCTGGCGATTTCTTGGTACACCATGCGATCGCTCTAGGTTTGCACACCACCACCCTGATTCTAGTCAAGGGTGCGCTGGATGCCCGTGGTTCCAAGCTAATGCCCGATAAGAAGGACTTCGGTTATGCCTTCCCTTGTGATGGTCCTGGTCGTGGCGGTACTTGCGACATCTCTGCTTGGGATGCCTTCTACCTCGCCATGTTCTGGATGCTGAACACCTTAGGCTGGTTGACCTTCTACTGGCACTGGAAGCATCTGTGCGTCTGGCAAGGTAACGTGGCTCAGTTCAATGAGAACTCTACTTATCTCATGGGCTGGTTCCGGGATTACCTGTGGGCTAACTCTGCTCCGTTGATCAATGGTTACAGCCCGTTTGGAACCAACAACCTTTCTGTCTGGGCTTGGATGTTCCTCTTGGCACACCTAGTTTGGGCAACTGGTTTCATGTTCCTGATCTCGTGGCGTGGTTACTGGCAAGAGCTAATCGAAACTTTGGTCTGGGCACACGAGCGTACTCCTCTGGCTAACTTGGTTAGCTGGAAGGATAAGCCTGTTGCGCTGTCCATCGTTCAAGCTCGTCTGGTTGGTTTAACCCACTTCACGGTTGGTTATATACTTACCTACGCGGCATTCTTGATTGCCTCGACAGCTGGTGCGTTTGGCTAATGGTTGCTGAAACTAGCTTTTTAGGTATTTGAATTGTAGGTAATTAATTGAAATCTCCTGCCTTCCGGTGGGGGATTTTTTGTTGTCTACCAAAAGCGATTGACCGTAGGTCACGCTACGGGAACGGAGATTACGAACAGGTAAACAACCGCTGAAACATTGATTATTTCGTCAGTTTTACGTCTACTGAATAGAATTCCATGGCTTGGCAGGGGCAAAACTATAGCGCTATATCACACGTCAGTGATTATCAGGGAAAATAGTATTGACAAAAAATAGAAAATGTGGTATTGAAAAGAAAACTAGTGAATCATGTAAATGAACAACTATCTCGCTCAGTTACTGATTCCCCCAGAATCACTTAACTCTGCTCTAGTTCAATCTTGTCTACCATCTCGACAGTCGTACTGAGTACTGAGGGGGTTCGGTCGTCAGGGGGTCGCTGCTACTGTTCATAAATTACAAAAGATTGCCAGATAGATAAATAGTGTAAAACTTCTGTAATTCTCTGATCCATAGTTCGGTGATCCGAAGTTCCCTATTGGCTAAAACCTTGATTCTTGGTTTGAGCTGGATAAGTTCTATTAAGTTATATCAGGATTCACACCTTTTGAACCTTAAAAACTTTTATGAAAGACCTCAAGCCAAATGATTTACTTGATCGGCGTTATCGAGTAATTGATACCTTAGCCCAAGGTGGATTTGGAAAAACTTACATTGCCGAAGATACTCGCCGACCCACTAATCCCCAGTGCGTGATCAAACAACTGAAGCCACCTAGCAACCATCCCAAATCCTTGGAAAATGCCAGACGTTTGTTCCGAACTGAAGCCGAAACTCTAGAGAGACTGGGGAAGAATGACCAAATTCCGATGCTTTTAGCTTACTTTGAGGAAGATGAAGAGTTTTACCTGGTTCAAGAGTTTATTGAAGGAAACACCCTCAGCAGTGAAATCAAACCTGGTCAAAGCTGGTCTGAAAGCCAAGTTCGTCAAATGCTTCAGGAAGTGTTGAGAGCTCTGAGCTTTATCCACCAAAATCGAGTTATCCATCGTGATATCAAGCCCGATAATATCATCCGACGACATCGGGACAATAAGCTGGTTTTAGTTGACTTCGGCACAGTCAAGCAAATTCGCGGACCCAACCATCAAGTCAGTGGCACAATCGCTGTTGGAACCCCTGGTTATATGTCCACAGAACAAGGTAGAGGTAATCCTCGTGCCAACAGTGATATTTATGGTCTTGGCATGATTGCTATCCAGGCAGTAACTGGCTTAACGATTAATCAAATTCAAGAAGACCCTAATACTGGAGAAGTGATCTGGGAACCTTGGGCAAAGATCAGCGATCACTTAAAGTGGATTCTCTCTAAGATGGTGCGCTACCATTTTAGGGAACGTTACCAGTCTGCCACAGAGGTTCTACAGGCTCTTGAGTCATACCCACAAGTCTTATTACCACAACAGCAATCAGTACAACAGCCGACAATAATACAACCGACACTAGTTCCGCAACAGTACTCTCCAGTCCCCTCAACAGCCATTCCATCGATACCACAGTCTGGGCAACCTCAACCCACAGAGATTTCATTACCACCATCTCAACTTTCGGCAACAGCAGCATCATCGGCGCAACCGTTTGCTGGGTCTCAGTCTTCAGGAGTTGGATCTCAAAACCTTCGTCGGTTCTTGCTTCCCATCGGTGTCGCCACTACTGTTATTGGCATCCTTATCTATTTAATCTGGTTATTTTTATTTAATAAAACTCCCAAGACTACGGAGTCACCCAACCCATCACCTTTTGCTACGAATGCTCAAATTACTCCAACTTCAACACCTGATCAGAGTAATATTCAAGCTCGAATTAGCCTTGGGGAAAAGTCTCTAGTTAAAACAGAAGAGGTAGGCACTCTAAATCCCCAATTCCAAGCTACCAAACAACAGGGTATGCAAGCCATGGCTGCTAGTGATTATGACAAAGCCGTGAGTGACTTTGAAGCAGCAATTCGGAAATACCCCAACGCTCCTGAAACTCTAATTTATCTCAATAATGCTCGCATTGGTAATCAGAAATCCTATACTATTGCTGTCGCTGGACCGATTGCTACTGACCCCGATGGCACATTAGCAATTTTGCGTGGCGTTGCTCAAGCTCAAGATGAAATCAATAAAACTGGGGGAATTAATGGCGTACCCCTCAAAGTAGCTATTACCAGTGATGATCAAAATCCCGATATTGCTAAACAAATTGCGTCAGAATTGGTCAACAATCCGGAAATATTAGGTGTAATTGGTCATTCCGCTAGCAGTGTAACCTTAGCCGCAGGAGAAGTATATAATTCCGGTAAACTAGCAGCTATCTCTGCTGTTAGTACTTCCGTAAAGTTGTCAAACTTTAGCCCCTATGTGTTTCGCTCAGTGCCAAATGATGCGTTTTCAGCCAGAGCCTTAGCTAACTACATGCTTACCCAGTTGAAAAAGCAGAATGCAGCGGTTTTATATAATTCTAAGAGTGACTACAGCAAATCTCTCAGAACTGAATTTGTCACAGCGGTTTCCCTAGGAGGAGGACAAGTTGTTGATGAGATTGACATCTCCAATCCAGATTTTAATCCTGTTACACCTGTAGAACACGCGATTGAGCGGGGAGCACAGGTGCTATTTTTAGCTCCTAACCCAGCAGTTCTAGATCAAGCTTTGGAGGTTGTTAAGGTCAATGGTAAACGTCTAAGTCTGTTGGGAGGAGATGTAATGTATTCTCCCAAAACCTTAGAGAAAGGTTCAGAAAACGCTGTTGAAATGGTGGTAGCTGTTTTTTGGGATATTGATAGCAACCCTCAGTCAGACTTTGTCCGTAAATCCAAAGCCCTTTGGAATGCCGAGGTTAACTGGCGCACAGCCATGGCTTACGATGGAACCCAGGCTTTGATAGAAGCCCTGAAACGTAATCCTACTCGTGCTGGTGTTCAAGAAGCCCTCTCAGCCTCAGACTTTGTAGCACCTGGAGTATCTGGTTCAATTCGGTTTTTGCGTTCAGGCGATCGCAATGGTTCAGTCCAACTAGTAAAAATTCTTCCGAATCAGAACACTTCCAGCGGTTACGATTTCCTGCCCATACCCTCTAATTAGTTTTAGGAGTTTTAGTTACCTAATAGCTTACTCGAATTGTGTAATAATTGTCTAATTTAAAAAATAAAACCTCTTGCAACTGGAGTTTAGTCTAAACTCTAGTTGATACTATTCTAGGGAATTCCAAGCTAAATTACATGACACAAAGACTTTCTGGGTCTTTTGGTGTACCCACACCAACCGATGAAGAACAAGAACACTTGTTTGATTACTTTTACGATCAACCAGGCACGATACCGGGAACAATCAGCATTGACGAAGATGCTAGACCATCCACAATCGTTCTAATTGACTATAACCAAGAGCAAGTCAGACGCATCGCTAACCTAACGCCAGAAGCTTGTGGCTCTTACCTAGAGACAAATTCAGTTTCGTGGATTGATGTACTCGGCTTAGGTAGTGAAGATATTTTAAAGGGGTTGAGTCAAGTTTTCAAATTACATCCGCTGGTGCTGGAAGATTTGGTCAATGTACCTCAGCGACCGAAAGTGGAGAACTATGAAGACCAGCTAGTGGTCATTACCCAGATGGTCATGCCCAAGGAAAAAGCTAGTGGTTTTTGGATTGAACAAGTCAGTTTTGTTTTGGGGAAACATTATTTGCTCACCTTCCAGGAAGAACCAGAAAGAGATTGTTTTAACCGAGTTCGGAAGCGCATTCGCCACAACCAAGGCATCATCCGCAAGCGCCAAGCTGATTATTTAGCCTATGCCCTATGGGATGCAATTATCGATAGCTTTTTCCCCGTACTAGAAGCCTATGGTGAGCAAATTGATCAATTAGAAGATGAAGTAGTGATCAACCCTACCAACAAAACCTTAGCAAAAATTTATCAACTTAAGCGGGAATTACTGGCGCTGCGTCGTGTTCTTTGGCCACAACGGGATGCAATTAGTACCCTGATTCGAGACCCAAGTCCTCTGATTAGTGCCGATGTGCAAATTTACTTACGAGATTGTTATGACCATACCGTTGAACTTTTAGACATTATGTCAACCTACAGAGAATTAGCATCAAGTTTGATGGATGTCTACTTGTCCTCGGTTAGCAACAAAATGAACGAGGTAATGAAGCTGCTGACAGTAATCTCAACTATTTTTATTCCTCTGACTTTTGTTGCTGGAATCTATGGGATGAATTTTCACCCCGAAGCTTCTCCCTGGAACATGCCAGAGCTAAACTGGTATTGGGGGTATCCAGTTTGTTGGGCTGTGATGATAGTGATTGCTTCTGGGCTAATATACTTTTTTTGGTGGTGTGGCTGGTTTTCGAGTTTTTCTAAAATCAACAATGGTTAATTCAGTTCTAGTGTTGGTTCTATTGGTAGGAATGAGCGTTTCAGGTTGCGTTAAGGTAGCTAAAGAATCAAAAAACTCTGAAATTGGAACCCAACAAGCAAAAGCAATGAATTGCCCAGGCTGCGATCTAAGTTACTCTAACCTGAGTTACACTCGGTTAAATGGTGCTAACCTCAAGGATGCTAATCTAAGTTATGCTCAACTCAAGAATGCTAATCTCAATGGTGCTAACCTCAGTGGTGCTCAGTTAACGGGAGCCAATCTTACGGGAGCTAACCTTAATAATGCGAATCTCAATCGCGCTAACTTGAGTCGCGCCAAATTGATTAGCGCTCAGCTAGTTAACACCAAGCTAATTAGTGCTAACTTAAGTGGGGCTAACTTTAACGGTGCTAATCTATGCAATGCTCTGATGCCTGATGGCACTATCTCCCATCGCGGTTGTGAATAAGGGGATTTTAAATAGTAACAGGGGACTCTACATAAATTGTTGGTTCCTCCATTTTAAACTCGATCCCATAAGCCATCAGCTTCTTAGACATAGTTACATTCGCCAACTCCAGTAGACGCTTACGCAGTTGCACTGAATTCTCACTGGAGCCAAGGATAAAAAAGGTCACTCTAGCACGGGTAAATTTTGGCTCAGGCAGGTCTAGAAAATTGATCTTAGTACTACCTGGGTCAATACCAAACAAAGAGTTTGTGCTTTCCTTGATTACTTCCTGCACCAAAGCTTGTTCGGGAGCTGCTAGTAACTGGTAAAAATCTAAGTAGAGTAAAACCATGATCTTCTTACCTCTACTAATATTTTCAATTTCCAGATTGGCGAAAATAGAGTTAGGAACAACGAACAACGTACTTTTGGCCGGAGTCCGAATTTTGGTAGAGCGTAAACCAATCGATTCAACCCGACCAAACAAACCTTGAGGATTTAATCCTGATTGTAAACGAATATATTCTCCAGAGACAAAAGGACGGTCTAAATACAAAACAATAGTACTCAAAAGCTGCTCCAAAGTCTTTTGAGCGGCGAAAGCAATCGCTAATCCTCCTATTCCTAAACCAGCTAATAAGCCAATTAAATCAAAACGACCCTGGGCAAAGGCGAGAATGGCGATAAACCCAATAATCACATTGGCTAAAGCCTCAAATACTAATATTAATTCATCAACTTCCCACCCTAACTTGCGGACTATGTCAATTCCATAGATCCGGATAAATTGCCGGAACAAGCGTGAAAGTAACCAAGCTAGACTGACAATTAATCCTAAATCTATAAAGAACCGAAGAAAACCATAAATAAATTTATAGTTGCTTAGCCAAAATAAAGATAAAGACAGTAAAATTAAACTACCGGTTAGTCTAAACAAGTTAATAATCGGTTCAACGAAGTTTTCATAAATGTTCGTTATTGGTTCAGGTGAAAATCTCAAGATAGCTGCCCTTACCAGTGAAGGACTATATTGTCCAGCTATAACAGAAAAGAAAATTGAGAGCAGGAAGTAAATTAAGGTAATCAGTAAATTCTCACCAAAGCGGTAAGTCCACTGTCGGGTGATGGGAAACATGTTGAGGGAGAATAGGATTACCCACACCCAAACTATTGTGCGTGCTAGTAACAGTGTCAGCTTAGAATACAGATTTGATGCTAGGGATTGCCTTTGCTGGGTGTTGTCATCTACTGCTGGTAACTGTAGTGAACCTACCAGAGAATATCTCCACAACCTGCCCAAGCCCCAATGTAGGACGATTGCCAGCACTAAACTTCCAGAAACTAACAGCGATGCTTGCCACAGAAACTCGCTAGTCCTTTCTTTCCGGGCTTTCTTCACCGCCTGGTCAATGGTTTGGCTCCAGATTACGGCTTGTTTTTCAGGAGAGTTCTCCGAAACCACATCGCTTTGAGTTACAGTCAATAAGTAGCGACCATTGATACGAATAATTGGAGACTTATTGCGCTGCTCAATCTCGATTTTGGGAGGTTCCTCGGACTCCACTAGAGTTTCGAGTTGAGAGTTAATCCAGTCTGCTCTTCCCTGAGCAGTAAATGGTTCAGAGTTACTGACCTCAAAAAGTTGCCGACCATCGAAGACTACAGGAGCTAATTCTTTTGACTGGGCTGTTGCTGGAACTAATAACACCATTAACAGTAGTGCGATAGTAATTCCTAGGATTTGCAGAAATTTGAAGCTCTGAGATTGGTATAATTTGCCCTTGAAATAGTTGTTTATCATTGAATACATCTCCATCAGATAGTAATCGGTGAATCAACATAGATACTTGGCTGTTCAATATCGAATTCAATGCCGTATTGTTGCAATTTATTAGTAATATTGTACTGGGCAATATCAAGTAGTTGGCGACGTAACTCCATGGAAACTTCTCCAGCACCTAGAATAAAAAATGTAGTTTGTGCTTGAGTTATTTCTTGATGCTCTGCACTAGAAAAAACTCTAAAGCCTACGTCTGTACGTCCGGAATTTATTCCTGGAATATCCCCAGTACTATCCACAATTACCTGACGAATTAATGCTCTTTCATCATTGCTGATGGTTCGATAAAACGTGAGATATAGAATGGAAATGACTTTTTTAGCACCCGTGAAGTTTTCAATATTTACCTGAGTTAAATAGTTATTGGGAACTACCATCAAAGTTCCCTTTCCAGAAGTGCGAATTTTAGTGGAGCGCAAACCAATAGATTCAACTCTGCCAAAGGTTCCATCCGGCAGACCAATGTAATCATCGACAATAAAGGGACGGTCAATGTAAATAAGAATTCCCCCCAATAACTGCTCCAAGGTTTTTTGAGAAGCAAAGGCAATGGCAATACCACCAACTCCTAAACTGGCGATCAAACCAAAAATATTGATTTGGTGAGTTTGAGCGAAAGTGAGAATAGCAATGACGACTATCAAAAAATTGGCTATTAACTTAATCAGAATTAATAGCTCACTGTTAATATTACCTCCTTTTTTGAGAGTACTATTTAGTAGATAGACATCAAAAAAATAGTTAAATGACTGAGAAGCTAGCCAGCCAAGTATAATTAATAGTGATAAATTAACTGGAATTTCAATAAGTCTCAGGAAAGAGACTTGAGACTTATTGATAAGAATTACATCAGCGGACGCTAAAATACTTACCAACCACAGTAACCATTTGTAGGGAGCAACCACTTTTTGATAGGCCGCGTAGATCTGGGAATGAACCAAAAGCTCTTGTAACTGCTTCAAAAGTTTGGGGACAAACCAGAAGCTGAAAATAACTAAACCTATTCCAGCTAATGCTACTGGAATTAGTAACCACCTTATGTCGATAAGAATAAGGTTTTCTGGCAAAGCCTCAAGCATCAATAAACTCCAAATAAACGAAAATAAGGAATAAGGATTGGCAGAGAAATTATCGTCCAAATTTTGTTAGCAATTACTCTTGAGCTTCTATTTTAGATTCTCTTACTCAATTGTTTTACTCAAATTTTTTTGGGAGTTATAGTTTCCTCTTCAGCAGCAGTAACGGAAGTTTCCAAAACATAAATTTTCAGTCCCACTGGCTGCTTCGAAAGATTTTCTGCCCAGAGTTGGTTGATGGGAGTATCGGGAGTAGCGGTTATTTCCAAGGGATTTCCTAGTGTACAGCTGTATGCTTGCAAGTTCCTGGTATGCCACCAGGCTTGGTAAACGGTTAACAGAATGTGTTTGTGCTTGCCATTACCAAAATGCTATGGTCACTTCAGCGATACAGTAAATATACACCCAGATTTCAGATTAGAGGAGAGTTAGCTTCCGCTGTATAGGGGATAGTTATCCTCCGCTATACAGTAAATATACACCCAGATTTGCTATTACAGGAGAGTTAGCCTCCGTTGTCAAATAACTATACACCAAGATTTGCTATTACAGGAGATTTTGCGATCGCTTATCAGGAGGTAGTTAGCTTCCGTTGGTTAGGGCAGAGTTAGCCTTGGCTAACTCTCCTGGTCTCTTAACCTATATGGACTGCTAACAGTTAAAACTCAACAGTCAAAACTAAACAATCAATCTTCAAACACCAAATCCCCTGCGTAAACCCGGAGATTACCTATTTTCCAACCTAGAGAAATCGGTCCATCACCATTAACTGGTTTGTACATATCAAGGTGTTTTGACCAGTCATGTTTTATCCCATTTCGGGTCACAATTGGCAAATCATTTTTAGGATTGTAGGTCAGTTTAAGACTCTCACCAGTGCTACCAATCCACTGCACTTTACCTAGGTCAATTTCACGTAAATCTAACTTACTTTTTTCCTTAACTGCCTGTTTAAAATCCTCATAGTTACCATGAGATTCCTCCTCTCCTACTTCTAGAGCAAAGCCAGCATAGCTATTGCCTAGAGTTGTTGCCTTCAGAGTTTTTTCCTGACTATAGAGCTGGGCGAATTTCTGGTTGGGTATAGCCACCTCAGTATAGGTATCCAAATTAATCGAGCGAATCGCTAACCAGGTTTTCTCCAGTTTAAAGAACCAAATCCCATCTTCTATTTCTGCTTGAGCCGTCTTAGGTAATTGGAAAAAGAATGGTCTATCCGTAGCTGGTCTTAACCAAAGAACTAGGTTACGGTATTGCCCAACTTGGTCTCCCTGATTTTTTCCTGGCTTCACCCAATCACCACCAGTATTAGCAACAAAAAAATCTACACCCCGCTGTTGATTGTATGCCATTAGCTTAAATGGTCCGACATCACCATCAGGGAATTCACCCGCCAAACTCCCCAACTGATAGGTATGACCAAAGAAGGTGGTTTCCCAATATCCTGGTTTGTCCTCACCTCCAGCTTTCCAATTTTCATAGACTGGTTTACTAGCCAGGATTTCCACAGGCTTCTGAAACTGCTTACGAGCTAACTTTACCACCGCCTGGGGAGGTCGATAGGCGCTAGTAATTACGTGAATCACATCCCGTTCTGGCTTAGGATTGACTAAGGTAACATCGCCAAAATAAAGCCAGAACAGACGGGCAGCACTGGCTCCGTATACCACATTACTTTTGCCGTAATCCCGCTTAGTCGGTCCGCCAAAACCACCTCGATAATATTTCACTGCTGCCGCCGCTGACATCCAATCTAGAGCCGCTTTGGCCAGTTGCTTCACCTCCGGCTCCTTCGCAAAGTCGTAGAGATTTAGATAAGCCGCAAAGGTGTGACCATGGTAAGTCTCTGAATCCCACTCTCCCATACCAATGTTGTAGAGCGCCCAGACATAGCGCTGAATTTTCTTTTTATACAGACGCCTAGTCTCTTCATTTCCGGTTTCCTCCGCGATCAGATAAACGGAAATCTCTCGCATTGCCCGGAGATTGTCCGTGTTGCGTCCATCCACCCAACCTCCTCGCACATCCGGTCCCCAACCATCACCACCTTTTCCCTTACCATAAATGGGGTGAGGACGCCCGTTGGGGTCTGTTTCTGTCCAGGTTTTAGCACCGTCAAACATTCGCTGTTTGTAGGTCGGGTCGAGAAATTGCCCAAAGAAAAAGTATTTTCGGATTTGTCCTTTGAGGGTGAAAGCGTAATAGTAGTCAATACCCTCAGTGTGTTGGTTATCTTCAGCTTGGGCATCTTCTGATTGCAGAAACTCTAGGGCTTTCTCCCGATTGCCAAAAATAAAATCAAACATGGCATAGGGATAAGACCGCTTCTCATTTTCCCCGTAGTTGTTGCCATAACCTTTACCACCGTAATACTGAATTGCCTGGTTGGCTCGCACCCAGAATTCCGATTCCAATTCAGGAGTCCACTGATTCCTATACTTGGTCGCAATCGGTAAGGGTTCAATCTGAATTAGATCAGTAACAGATCTGCTAATCACTGGTTTAGCCTCTAGCGCTGGTGTGGTCGGTATAACTTGGTGGGTACAGCCCAAGACAGCACCAGCCACCAAGGAAGCTACTAGTAAGTTACGAGATTTCGGAGATTTCACCAGATTTCACCAGTTGTAGCGATTGGCCTCAATTCTTACACAACAACCAAAACAGTACACCTGAGCGTCAACCCTAAATTAAACATCGGCACTTCAGAATTTTTAATCATGGGCAATGGGGCTCAGAACCCCCAGGGATTGAGAAATTCAGGATATAGTCATGTTCGATTTACTATTTGCTCGCAATTTGGCCACTACACTAATTATACTCACTGTCTTCATTCTTGGCTTAGACAAGTTGTATCGGCAGGATCAAAACCCTGGAAAACTCCAAAGGGTTCAGCACATGGAACACGCCCTTCGAGTCTGATTTGCGCTCAAGGCAACTCAATTCCGTTGAGATTCCCTGAACTAGGTGTGGAATAGGAGCCAGTTCCCTAGTTCGACCCAAGTTACTGGTTTGTCAGATCGCTGTGAATATTAGTAGACAAGAGCCCTATAGTAACCATGGATAAGGCAAGTACGTAATTATTCGTAGGCCACTATTGCGAGTGGCTCAGAGATTTCCGAGATTTTGCGGATACGGTTTACTGTCATTTCCGATTACTGTTGTATATGGTAGTTTTAACCTTTTGCTGCATCCCCCTGGGGCACCCAACCGCCCATCAGGGGTTTTTTGTATTGAGTGTGGCTAAATTTTATCAGTTATAGTATGCTGTAGTCTTAACCGTAATTTAAGGAGAGCGCAGTGGGGAGTAGGAATCGGGTTTTGATAATGTCTAGATTAGGCTAACCGTCGCCACCCAGTCTTATCCCCTAAACTCAAGGTCTCCCAACGTTACTACACTTTTAATAATCGGCAAAAAATTCAAGCTAGGCTAGTATTAGCCTGGGCAATACCTAAATTTTTCCAGATAAAGGACAATTGATTTTAAGCTTTTTAAGTTTTGTAGCCCTATAACTTAAATTCAAAGGTGACATAGTTTTCGATTATTTTTTCCAAAACTATTATATTTATATATAAAAATATTTGGATATTAACTATTAACATAACACTCAGAAATTAGTAAAAAATACTTGGCATTGGTTTGATTATTTTCACATAATTGAGTATTGATTTAATTTTTATTAAAGTTTAAAAAAAAAAAAATTAAAAATATTCTGTAAATCCTGCCATTAAAAAAAGCAAAAAACAACTGATCTAGAAATCCTAATTGAAACGTGATAAACATCAACAGGAGGATGGGTGGATTCTTCCCCATCTTCCCCATCTCCATAAATCATCCCCCTACAGGTGCAACGCTCCAGATTTATCTGTGGGGAGTCGTCAAAGCTAACAAGTTCTGATGGTACAAAGCGCACTAAAAACCGGAATTACGGGCTTGCTCCATCAATTGCTCAGCCCTACGTCCCCACTGGGGATTACCTTGGCTATTGTAAAGGTCTCTAGCATACTGCAAGACTTGCAGAGCATCACTAAACCGGTTTTGGCGCAGAAATACTACACCAGCAGCATAATAGGCATTAGCGTAATTCGAGTTAGCTACCGCTGCTTGCTGGAATGCTGCCAGAGCACCATCCAAATTTCTCTGACTAAATAAAATTCCCCCGATATTGTAGTGGGCTTCGGGGTATTTGGGATTGATTTTGATCGCTTGCTCAAATGCCTTTTTTGCCTCCTCTAGCTTGCCCTGTTGCCTATAAATCAGTCCTAAATGATATGGCGGTTCGGGAGCATTACGGCTAAATTGCATTGCTTGTTTAAATGATGCGATCGCTTGTGCGGGTGTTCGCAACTTGGACATAACTAGACCCATGTTATAGTGAGCAACACCAAGTTTAGGGTCAAGTTCCAGAGCTCTTTCTAGATATTCCCGTGCCTGAGACAAATTCTTTCCTTCCAACAGGGCAGCCCCTAAATTAGCAAAGGCTAGAGCAAATTCTGGATCGGTCTGGGTCGCCCGATAAAAGGCATCGGCTGACGCCTGCAATTTTCCAACCTGCCGCAATGCTAGGCCCAAGTTGTAGTGTGCTGGTGCTAGCTTGGGATTCAGTTGGGCGGCCTTTTCAAACGCCACGATTGCTTCAAGTACCTTACTCTCTTGAATTAATGCCAGTCCTTGGTTAAGTTGCTCGAGGGCTGCGGGTTGAGTTGGTTTGAGTGCTGGGAGATACTGAGACTGGGCGATTAGTCTACCACTGTAACGGTAAGGGCGAGTAAGGGGATGATGTCTACTCAGTCTCCCTGGTGAATCATTCAGATGATCTGGGTTAACCCCTAGGGCATGGGACACTAGTGGCTGTGTCAGCACCAACAGCCAACTGACTCCTAGGAAGAAATAGCTTCTAGTAGTGACTTTTCTGTTAAAAAACATTAAGTTGAGTGGGAATAAATTTTGCTTAAGATTTTTTAAACATTTTTTTTTATAGTTGTTACGTGTATTCATATTTTTTGAAAATTAGTGACCTAGAGTTATCTTACTTAACAGTTTTAGTAGTTTACATTACAAGACATTGCAAGTTCGATCTAGATCAAACCAAAATAAGTTAATCTCACAACCAGATAACGTTGATCCCATCTCAACAAAACTTACGCATAAACCAGTAGTCAGGAGATAAGTAGGTAGGATGAGCAGGTAAGAGAAGCGTTGACGTATGGCACGTTTTAACCAACTCACCTCGCTACCAGATCATCCCCTTCAAGCTCCGCTTCAATGCATAAGTCCAATTGAAATAATTTGGGGGTAAATTATGAACGGCAAAGCGTGTAAAGCCACCCGTAATGTGGCAATTGTTGGTCCGTATCTCAGTGGGAAAACCACTCTACTCGAAAGTTTGTTGTCCGTTACTGGTACGATTTCTCGCAAAGGCACAGTAAAGGAAGGCAACACCGTCGGTGATAATGCCACCGAGGCCAGGCAACGCCAAATGAGTGTGGAGGTAACTGCCGCCAGCACCGAGTATCAAGATATCTGCTTCAATTTTATAGACTGTCCCGGTTCCATTGAATTTGCTCAAGAAACCTACAACGCCTTAGTTGGTGTGGATGCGGCTGTCGTGGTTTGTGAACCAGTAAGCGATCGCGTCCTCACCTTAGCACCCTTATTCAAATTTCTCGACGACTGGGAAATCCCCCACTTAGTCTTTATTAACAAAATGGATCGGTTTGAGTTGACCGATGATGCTAATGGTAACTCCTTACGGTCCGTCTTTGATGCCCTCAATTCAGTTTCCACTCGCCCCTTAGTACTGCACCAATACCCCATTGGTAAGGGAGAACACCTCACCGGGTTTATTGATTTAGTCACCGAGCAAGCCTATCTTTACCATCCTGATGCCCCAGCTGATCCGATCCCACTGCCAGAGTCATTGAAAGAGGCAGAACAGCAAGCACGCACAGAATTACTAGAAACCTTAGCAGATTTTGACGACCACCTCCTCGAAGAACTACTAGAAGAAATTGAGCCACCCCAAGAAGAAATTGTCCAAGACCTGAAGATGGAATTGGGGGCCGACTTGATTGTACCTGTATTTATGGGTGTTGCTCAGCAAGATTATGGTGTTCGCCCCTTGATCGATGCCCTACTGCGGGAAGCACCAACCCCAGAAACCACCGCCGAGCGTCGCGACATTGCTGGTGATGAATCAAGCACGGTGGCACAGGTACTCAAAACCTATTACACTCCCCAAGGTGGAAAACTCTCCCTAGTGCGAGTGTGGCAAGGGAAACTAACCGATGGCATGGTCTTTAACGGTGTCCGGGCCGGAGGCTTATACCGTATGTTTGGTCACCACACTCAGTCAGTTTCCCAAGTATCTGCTGGTGACATCGTTGCCCTGGGACGCTTAGAGGGCATTAAAACTGGTGACACCCTGACCACGGATACGGGTAATCCAGAGATTAAATTACCAATAGCTGAGGGAACCAAACCAGTCTATGCGTTAGCCATTACTCCTGAGAAGCGCAAAGATGAGGTTAAGCTCAGTGGTGCCTTAACCAAGCTGCTGGAAGAAGACCCATCTCTGATCTGGGAACAACATGGAGACACTCACGAAATCATCCTATGGGGACAGGGAGATATTCATCTTCAGGTTGCTCTAGACCGGATGAGCCGCAAATACAACTTACCGATGACCACTCACTTACCCCGAGTGCCTTACAAAGAAACTATCCGCAAATCCACTATCTCTCACGGGCGCTACAAGCACCAAAGTGGTGGTCATGGGCAATATGGTGATGTCTACCTTGATATCCAACCCTTGTCTCGGGGTGAAGGGTTTAACTTCTCCGAAACCATTGTCGGTGGGGTCGTGCCAAAGCAATATATCCCTGGTGTGGAGATCGGAGTAAAGGAGTACTTGTCCCACGGACCCTTAGGCTTCCCAGTGGTAGATGTGGCTGTTACTCTCACCAATGGCTCTTACCACTCGGTAGATAGTTCGGAACAGGCATTTAAACAAGCAGCACGGCTAGCTATGACCGGTGGTATGCCCAATTGTGAGCCAATGTTACTTGAGCCAATTATGTCTGTTGGAATCTATGCACCTCAGGAATTTACCTCTAAGGTGCTGCAATTGATCACCGGTCATCGGGGTCAAATCCTGGGCTATGAGACCTGTTCTGATTGGACAGGATGGGATTGTGTTTCTGGCTATATCCCCCAGGCAGAAATGCAGAACTTGATCATGGAATTGCGATCGCTTACTTTAGGGATCGGTTTCTTTAATTGGACCTATGACCATCTCCAGGAAGTGCCAGGTAAGCTAGCTGATCGGGTGCTGGCCACCGCTGGCAATGGTAATGGTAATGGTAATGGTCGCAGCTAGGTGAATGGTTTTAGGGGTTAGGTTTTAGGTAAGCATATGCGCGTAGCGCATATGCTTACGGTTTTAGGTATTGGGTTAATGGTTAATGGTTAATGGTTAATTTCTAGTACTTAAAGCCTAAACCGATCATGGCTAATCCCTAGCGAGAGGCTACCCGCTGGAGTTTTTCAATAAAAAAGGGAAGGATCAAAATTAGTAGTTTGATTGGCCAAGGAACAAAAAATAGGCTGACAAACAGACAGATTAAGGCTGTTATAGCTGCAGCCACTTTGACGATTTCTTCAGTAGTCTTAACGCAAAGGTAAATGGCTACTGAGGCGATCATCAAAGTCATCGATAAGGGTATAAGCATAATTATTACCGATACTTTTTAGCTACCAAAGTCTACCAATATCAACTTTAGCCCGCCAATGCAAGCTGATTCCTCAGCCAGGGGGTATCTCCCAAAGCACAGTGAGGCGAGGGATTGCTCGCCTCACTGTGCGCCATCATAAAAGTGCGTAGACCAGATCCAATGTCACTACAAAACCCTTGGTTTTCGGGAAATTTATTTAATTGAGACAAGGTCGTGGCACTAATATCATAGTTAAAGTATAGCAAATTACTTGAGGCAATGGCCAAGCTTTGTGATACTTTTGCCTACTGTCCACTAACCTCAACTTTTTCCGCCATAATTACCTAACCTAGCATCAGGGTTATGGAAAACATAGCAGTTGAGTCAGGTCGCCCCGTCTAGGCAACAGGGGGGTGCTGACCATCCAACACTGCCAATTAGCAGAACGTGATCCCAGATTATTCTCCTAGAGACTACACGATTGAGAATGGGATTTTCGGATACTTATCTAAATTTTCCCACCTTGGGGTTGGTTTGATTCACCTCAAGATGCACCTCAAGTAGCGGCTCCTAGGTCCCATCTCATGGTGCTACAGCAGCAAAGCCTGGCAACGATGAAGCCAATCCCTTGTGGAGTCGGAGTAGAGCGATTGGCCGTAGGCCACGCGGGGCGCGTTCGCTTGATTTTGGTATTAAAGCGATCATGCTATCATGCTTAATCTCAGGGCAATTGGAGCGTGCCATTGAGTTTAGCTTGGCTTCAAGAAATATTATACATAACCTACACATAAATCATACGTTTAGCTAACGCGATTGGCCGTAGGCCACGCTACGCGATCGCAAACTTTCGTCAGCCTTACTAAAGATGTAGGCTAACGGAATTTGATATAACACACCGAACTCTTGACTAGCTCCTACCCCATCGAGACATTAATCATTTTGAATAACGAAGTAGGCGAAGCCAAAGAACGAAGCAATTAGGATTTCAGCAAAAGGGCTATCATCTTTTGGTTTGCGTCTACCCATAATTTTGATTACTGACCCGGTAGTCTAGCAGTTTTCTATGGTTATATCACACTCAGGTTAGCCGCCAAGAATCATGTAGGGTGCAAAGTAAATGGCAGTGCTTAACTTACAATACCTGATCGATATTCAGGAAGGATTAGGATTTGCGGAACAATTAGTGTTTTCCAACACAGGGCAATCTCTCAGTGATATCCAAAGAGCAGTTTTGCAAAAATCCTGGCAAGGGCAACGCAAAACCTATGACCATATCGCTCAAGAGTTAGGCTATTCAGCAAGTTATATCAAGCAGACCGTTGCCCCTAAATTATGGAAACTGTTCTCAGAGGCACTAGGGTAAAAAGTTAGTAAAACCAACTTTCGTAGTGTACTCGAAAGACGACAGGTCAATCAAGAATCGAGTCATACTCAGGAGCTGCTTGGGGTATTGAAACAGGGACTAGAGCCTTACGAAAAAGGGAAGGTGGAATCTACAGCTACTGAACAGATATCAAATGTTTCTTTTCCGAACCATCCCCAATCCCAAATCCTCAATCCTCAATCGCAGCAGTTGGAGTTACCAGAGGGAAGAGTTCCTTTAGCTTCCCGATTTTATGTCGAGCGAGTCCCCTATGAATTCAGGTGTTACGAAGAGATTGTTAAACCAGGAGCCTTTATTCATATTAAAGCACCCAGACAGATGGGGAAAACATCCCTGATGGTGAGGATTCTGGCTCATGCAGAAACTCAGGGTTACCAAACTGTGCGTTTGAACCTTCAGCCTGATTTAGCCGTAGCCTTTGAAGCAGTGGTTAGGGCAAAAGTTCCAGTGGCCTTGGAACAGGTACAGGCATTTAAGCTTTACAGTATGGGACTGGTGAATTGGTCAGACAATCAAGTCATGGTTAGCTGCAATTTGTATCAGCGATACTTTAGCGTTCGCTTTCATAGCCATAGCGCTACGGGCTGGGAATAGGCAAGAGGCATGCTAGCAAGAGGCATGCTAGCAATAGAAAAGCCAAGTTTGACAAAGCTTGTAGCAATTTATCCCTCACCATTATTTGTAAATACCCAAGCGCGTATTGCTATAGTAATCGGAAATATTGCTATATAATCGTTACTGTTCAAGGCCCCCCGATAGCCTGCAGAACTTAAACAAATATCTGGCAGTAACATTATGACCTCTTGCCACAATACCAGCACCGCCGTCATTGAAGAATCCAAAGGGGTTAAGCGAGTTGCCTTGCTAGGAATGCCCAACACGGGCAAATCAACCTTCTTTAACCGTATCACAGGTACCACTGCTCACGTTGGCAATTGGCCCGGCATTACTGTAGATCTACTACAAGCTAATGTCCAACTCAATGGCGAACCTACGGAATTCGTAGATTTACCAGGAATTTATGACCTCAAGGGATTTTCTGATGATGAGAAAATTGTTAAAACCTTTTTAGAAAATTTTGCTGTTGATCTATTTATTCTTGTTCTCAATGCTTCCCAAATTGATAGTCAAATTCGCTTAGCATTGCAGGTAAAATCCCTAGGTTTACCGGCAGTTTTGATGCTGAATATGGCTGATGAAGCTAAGCAATATGGAGTTAAAATAAACACAGAACTATTATCCGATAATTTGGATATGCCCGTGTTACTCATTAGTGCCAAATACGGAGACGGCTATATGAGGGCATACCTAGAAATTTCTAAAACTTTAAAGGCACAAGAACAATCGATTAATATAGATAATCTAAAAACTCGTTTATCTGAGCATAGCTCTATCTCCACTAAAGAGATAGATTCAGTCCTCAATGGTGCGGTAGAAATGCCCTCTGAGATGGCAGTCAATTTAACCGCCAGGATTGATAAGTTACTCCTGCATCCGATATTGGGATTACCTTTGTTTTTCTTAGGAATGTTCCTGGTATTTTGGGTAGTTTGGACTGTGGGACTCCCCTCTCAAGACCTGATGGATGATATGACTGGCTGGATTCAAGGTGCGATGATTGAGCCTGTCATCCAACCCTTACCCACAGTGGTTCAAGACTTTTTGATTAATGGGATTTGGAACGGTTTAGCTACCGTTGCTTCCTTTGTACCATTAATTGTGCTGTTCTTTATCTTAATGGCAATTCTAGAAGATAGTGGCTACCTATCCCGTTCTGCCTATTTAATGGATATCTTTATGGAACGGTTGGGGTTAGATGGTCGCAGTTTTGTGATGCAAATGATGGGATTTGGCTGTAATGTTCCAGCATTAATGGGAACTAGAGTTATGCGATCGCAAGCCTTGCGACTGCTAACTATGCTAGTCATTCCTTTTGCTTTGTGTGCTGCCAGACTCCAGGTATTTGTCTTTATCATTGCCGCTGTCTTTCCCCATGGCAACGGGGCTTTAGTATTATTTTCCCTGTACCTACTTAGTTTTGTAGCCGCCATTGTCACTGCTGCTCTTTTCCAAGGAGTCTTTAAAAACGAGGAACCCTTTATTATAGAATTACCCCCTTACCGAATTCCGACTATCAAACAAGTCTTACTGAGAGGGTGGGGAGAAGTCAAAGAATTTTTGCAACGAGCATCTGGGTTTATTACCTTTGGCTGTGTTGCCGTTTGGTTCATCACGAATTTACCTCCAGGAGCGACAGGATTGGATACCATTGGCGGGCAAATTGGACAATTTTTAAGTCCGATCATGAATCCCATTGGTATTAATCCCCATTTAACCCTAGCCCTAATTTTTGGTTTTATTGCTAAAGAAATTGTGATTGGCTCTTTAGCCGTAATTTATGGACTTAACTCCCTGGCTGTTAGTCAGCAGATAACTGATACAGTAACATTTATCCAAGGATATAGTTTTTGTATCTTTTGCTTAATCTACACTCCCTGTTTAACTACTATTGTTACCCTATTTAATGAGGCAAAATCATGGAAATTTACCCTATTTTCCTTAGTGTTTTCCTTAGGCTTGGCTTGGGTAGCTAGCTTGATATTTTACCAGGGAGCTTTAGCACTCGGATTTCATTGAAGATATAGCACTTCTCAATTGGGTGAGGTACAAATTTATGGGTTTTAGGGAGTAGGGATCCCCCCTAACCCCCCTTAATAAGGGGGGAATGGAGTAGGGAGTGGTAAAAAAACCTGTGTACCTCACTAGTGATGGGAATTTATATAAAAATTAAACGGGAAAAGTTAAATGGGAAAAGTGAAACGAAAAAATGGGGATTCTCCCTTATCCTCCGTGAGCAAGGCAGGCACGAACATGGGCGTTAACAAATGACCTATGACAAAAGTATTATTTTTTACAGAAAAATTTATTTTTCGTGGTATATCTGTCATGCTGGTCTTAGTCAATTGGAGTGGTAGCCCCAGTAAGGGGCTGGGAAAATGCAAAAAATCGAGGCAATTATCCGAGCCTATAAGCTCGAAGACGTCAAAATCGCTTTAGTCAATGCTGGTATCGTTGGCATGACCGTGTCTGAAGTTCGGGGATTTGGACGACAGAAAGGTCAAACTGAACAGTATCGCGGTACAAAGTACAGGGTAGACTTTCTTCCTAAGGTAAAGCTAGAAGTCGTTGTTGAAAATGGCTTAGTTGACATGGCAGTAGAAAAAATTCTCACTGCTGCTCACACCGGTAAAATCGGCGACGGTAAAATTTTTATCAGTCCCATTGAGCAAGTTGTCCGGATTAGGACTGGAGAAAGGAATTTAGAGGCTGTTTAATCTCTAATCTGCTTGAGCTTGTAGCTTGTAGGGTGGGCAAAAACAGTTTGGTTCAAATGAGTATTAATGATTAGATTACTTTGCCCACCCTACTTGAATTGGTCTAAGTGCTAATGGGTAATGGGTAATGGGTAATGGGTAATGGGTACTTGACGATTACCCATTACCCTTACCCAAAAATCCAGGGACGATTTGCTAAGTGATTAGTAGGAATTAGTTGGAATTAGATTCGTAAAACATTGATTTGCTCCGATCGTACACTGGCCAATCGTCGTTTTCACCACCAATAATTAATTTTTCAATCTCCACATATTCTTTGGCAAGTTGCCGCAGAGAATTAATTAAAATATCAAGAGCGATCGCATCACTAGTTCCTAAATCAAACCAGCAGCGCCCCCAAGTGCCTTCATACTCAAACTCGCCCTGATTATGCATCAAGGCCATTAAACTCTTTTCCGCTACTCTATCATCATATTCCATGTAGCTGATTTCTAGGCCAACCTCTTGCACCGGTAGGTTTTCTGCATCAAATCCTCCTAATTTCCCTAATAAAAACCAGGAATTGAACAATTCTTCCACATATTCCTTTTCCCGATAGGAGGGAACAGTGCTAAATTCTATCCAAATCCACAAATCAAATGGGTTAAACTCACGAAATATAATTTGCATATCGTTAGGGAATAGGGAACAGGGAATAGGGAATCGGGAATCGGGAATCGGGAATCGGGAATCGGGAATCGGGAATCGGGAATCGGGAATCGGTTAAAAGCAAATATTTTAACAATAACTAAGTTTTAGTTATTACCATAAATCCCTACTATCCGAGAGTAAACTTTTGATTAATCCTGAATTTTTTCCAAAAACTATCTTATCACAATTTTCAACTAGTTGTGAAAAATATAGTTATGAAAAATCACCAATAGTGAGAGAGGGAGCAGGGAGCAGGGAGTAGCGATGGAGCGCGCTCTTGGAGTTCCAGTTGCTTATCTGACTCCCCATCTCCCCATCTCCCCATCTCCCCATCTCCCCATCTCCCCATCTCCCCATCTCCCCATCTCCCCATCTCCCCATCTCCCCGCGCCCACTCCTGTGATTCCCTCAAAGAGTATAACTAATTGTTGCTACTACTACCCAATCGTGATCGTGAGTTTCCCCTAAGGCATAGTGAACTGTACACCATTCTCCAGACAGATTGAAGTTAAGATGGTAAGTTTTGGAATTAAGCAGTTGAGTGGCAAACAAGTTTCTCAAGTCTAACTCGAACTTGCATTCTGTTTGGATTTCCTCTAATCCTGCTCTTTCTTCTGACAATTATTCTTGAACCTCTTGGTCGCTGCGGTCTCGATCAGCAGCGTGTGGGGCAACGTCGGCAACGCCGGGCTGGCCATCGTCGCCTTCGCTCTCGGCGAAGACGCGCTGCCCATCGCCGGCCTGTTGATGGTGACGATCAGCCTCGGGTCGCTGGTGTTGNTGGAACTGGGTCGCTCTAACCTGACTAAGGATAGATGGGTGGATAGATGGGTTGTCAAGCCTGATTTGAGCTTTAATCCCTTAGCTTGATCGGTTGTCAAGCCAGACTTGACCTTGAATAAGTTAGCTTGATGGGTTCTATAAAGGTTACTTGTCATGATTCCAAAAGCAGTGTTTTATGGTAATAATCAAAAAAATATTCGGAAAAAATAAGCCTGGATTATGTCCAAGATAACCCTTAACTGATAAAGTTGTAAAAATAGTAATGATTTAAGACAAATCACCACATTATTAGCTGTAAACCGAGGAAAATCGTCACTTTAAAAAGACGTTTGGGCTAATTAGTACCGATTTTTATTTAATTGATTGCAGAAATGATGAGGTCAAGGCGTGATGACTGAGTTGCTTACTCAGACGATTTGGGTAGTTCCCATTTACAGTTGGATTGGGGCATTTTTAACTATCCCCTGGGCAACAGGAATAGTGCGTCGTACGGGACCGAGACCAGCGGCTTACTTTAACCTGTTGATGACACTTTTCGCCTGCATTCATGGCTGGCTGATCTTCCAAGCTTCATTACAGGAAGCGGTGCAAGAGATAGAGTTTCACTGGCTAATGGTTGCTGATATTGACATATCCTTTGTTCTGGAAGTCTCACCAGTGAGTACTGCAGCAATGGAGTTTATCACCAGCCTAAGTCTATTGGCGCAACTCTATGCTCTCGGATATATGGAGAAAGATTGGGGATTAGCTCGCTTCTTTGCCCTGATGGGATTTTTTGAAGGGGCATTGATCGGAATTGTCTTGAGTAATTCCTTATTCCTGACCTATGCTCTGTTGGAGATGCTCACGGTGTGTACTTTGCTCATTGTGGGTTTTTGGTACGCTCAGCCTTTAGCACTCAAAGCTGCCCGAGATGCTTTTCTAACCAAGCGTGTAGGAGATATATTGCTGCTAGTTGGGGTGGTGAGCTTAGCAACCTTTGCGGGAAGCTTAACCTTTTCAGACTTGTATACCTGGGCTTATTCAGCTAATCTACCGCCACTAGTGGGTAACTTACTGGGATTGGCTTTGATTGCTGGTCCAATTGGTAAATGTGCCCAATTCCCCTTGAATTTATGGTTGGATGAGGCGATGGAGGGACCCAATCCCGCTTCAGTACTGCGGAATTCCTTGGTGGTGACTTGTGGTACTTATGTGCTGATTAAACTGGTGCCGATCGTGACCATGGTCTCACCGTTGACCTTATCGGTGTTAGTAGTTATTGGTACTATCACAGCACTAGGCACCTCAATGGTAGCGATCGCACAAATCGATATTAAGCGATCGCTTTCCCATTCCACCAGCGCTTACATTGGTTTAGTATTTATCGCGGTTGGAATGCAGCGCGCTGATATTGGTGTGATTTTACTGGTTGCCCATGCCTTTGCTAAAGCCTTGATGTTTATGAGCATCGGGGGGGTAATCTTCAACACCAATAACCAAAATTTAGCTGAATTGGGGGGCTTAGGGTCAAAAATGCCCGCTACTAGCACTGCCTTTGCCGTGGGTATGGTTGGTCTGATTGGACTTTTCCCCCTGGGTGGCTTTTGGGCAATGAGTGAAGGGATTAACGCCTTTTGGTTTGATGCCCCTCTTCTGGTCATACCCTTTCTCTTCGTTAACGCAGTTACTGCCTTAGGTTTAGTCCGGGTGTTTCGGCTAGTTTTCCTAGGGAAACCCCAAGCGAAGACCCGTCGAGCACCAGAAGTACCGTGGGCTATGGCCTTACCAATGGTAGCGTTAACCATACTGACATTGCTGGTACCAGTGCTAATACGTCCGATGGAATTGCTATCGGAATGGGAGGATCTCAATCTCCTAGCCGAGGTAAGCTTGATAATCTCTAGTGTCGTAGGTTGCACTACAGGGGCTTTAATTTACCTACCCAGAACCTGGTCGCGCTCAATTCGGATGCCGTTGAAATTGTTCCAAGACCTATTCGCCTATGACTTTTACCTAGACGAACTGTATCGTTACACCATCGTGTTTGCTGTTCGCTTATTTTCTAACATTACAGCTTGGGTGGATAGATATATCGTTGATGGCTTAGTCAATCTGGTTGGTTTAGGAACAGTATTTAGTGGTCAAAGCCTAAAATACAGCGTTTCTGGTAAATCACAGTTTTATGTACTGACTATCCTTTTAGGAATCAGCTTATTAGCAATCTTCATCACTTGGCCCTTGAATCAGTGGTCTTGGAGTCAGTGGTCTTTGGAGCAGTGGTCTTTGTTGATAGGTGATTAGTTGAACGCGCACGCGTGGCCTTTTGGCCAAGGTTAGCAGGTTGAAGGTTAGCAGGTTGAACGCGCACGCGTGGCCTTTTGGCCAAGGTTAGCCCGTTGAAAGTTAGCAGGTTGAAAGTTAGCAGGTTGAACGCGCACGCGTGGCCTTTTGGCCAAGGTTAGCCCGTTGAAGGTTAGCAGGTTGAAAGTTAGCAGGTTGAACGCGCACGCGTGGCCTTTTGGCCAAGGTTAGCCCTTTGACTGTTGAACCTTCAACCCCAAACAACCTTCAACCTTCAACCTTCAACCAAACAACCTTCAACCCCAAACAACCTTCAACCAAACAACCTTCAACCTTCAACCAAACAACCTTCAACCAAACAACCTTCAACCTTCAACCTTCAACCTTCAACCAAACAACCTTCAACCAAACAACCTGCAAATAAACAACCCGATAAGAACAGTTAGTAAACAAATAATTAGGAGACTGGTCGATTTATGTTGAGTGCCTTGATTTTGGTACCAATACTTAGTGCCGCTATAGTGGGGTTTTGGCCCGGGAATGTCACCGCTAAAGCAGCTCGTCAAATTGCCTTGGTGGTTACTGGTGGTATTTTCCTCTGGTCAGTAATATTGATGACCATGTTTAACCCCGGTGACGTGAATCTACAATTTCAGGAAAATCTTCCTTGGATTCAGGCAATCGGTTTGACCTATAGTTTAGGGGTAGATGGTCTATCGTTGCCCTTACTTATCCTAAATGGTCTGCTAACCGCAATTGCCCTGTATTGCACAGATTCCAATACCATTCGGCCTAGGTTGTATTACGCTCTGATGCTCTTGATCAATGGCGCTGTTGCCGGTGCCTTCCTAGCTCAGGATTTACTGCTGTTTTTTATCTTCTATGAGCTGGAACTGATTCCCCTATATTTGTTGATTGCAATTTGGGGGGGTAAGCGCAGAGGCTATGCTGCAACCAAGTTTCTCCTCTACACAGCCCTTTCCGGAGCCTTGGTTTTAGCGTCATTCCTGGGCCTAGTGTTTTTGACTGGTTCCTCTAGCTTTAGCTACGCCGAGACCAAGGAGCTGGCATCATTACTACCCGTTGCTCAGCAATTAATTCTTTTAGGAGCAGTTCTAATTGGCTTTGGAATTAAAATTCCCTTCGTGCCATTCCATACCTGGTTGCCAGATGCCCACGTGGAAGCATCAACCCCAGTTTCAATTCTATTAGCTGGTGTACTCCTGAAATTAGGTACCTATGGTTTGTTGCGGTTTGGCTTAGGTTTGTTTCCGGAACCTTGGACAATTCTGGCACCTTGGTTGGGAATTTGGGCAGCAGTGAGTTCCCTTTACGGAGCGTTCAATGCCATTGTCCAGAAAGACATGAAAAAAATGGTGGCATATAGTTCTGTCGCTCACATGGCATACATTCTGTTAGCTGCTGCTGCTGCCACTAAGCTAGCGTTGGTAGCCTCAGTTTTGCATATGATCAGTCACGGTTTAATATCAGCGCTACTGTTTTTATTAGTCGGTATCATTTATAAGAAAACTGGCTCACGGGATATCACTATCCTCAATGGTCTATTAAATCCGGAACGGGGTATGCCAGTAGTTGGTAGTTTGATAGTGCTTGGTGTAATGGCTAGTGCTGGTATCCCTGGCATGGTGGGATTTATCTCTGAGTTTCTGGTCTACTGGGGTAGTCTCCAGGTGTTACCAATCCCAACTATCCTATGCATGCTCAGCACCGGTTTAACGGTTGTTTACTTTTTACAACTAGTTGGTGGAGCCTTCTTTGGTCGTCTGGCTAACCATTTAACTGATTTACCAACCGTTAAGTTCACAGAACAATTACCAGGGCTGGTTTTAGCACTATTGATTGTGGTTCTGGGACTACAACCAGGATGGTTACTTAATTTAAGTGAACCGATCACAGCAACTTTGGTAACGACACCACCGAATGTAGCTGTGAATGTATCAAGCAATAGTTGAAGGTTAACAGGTTGTTCGCGTAGCTTGGCCGAAATGTAGAATTTAGAATTTAGAATTTAGAATTTAGAATTTAGAATTTAGAATTTAGAATTTAGAATTTAGAATTTAGAATTCTACATTCTGCATTCTTCATTCTACATTTTGACAGATAACCTTCAACAACCTTCACCCTTCACCCTTCACCCTTCACCCTTCACCCTAATTATTATGGTAGTTAGCCAGAAAACCAAACGAAAGCATCCCTTAGAGGAGTATATAAAGCGACTACAAACTGGTAGTGCCCTGCTATCGGATTCCCCAGAAAACCTGATGGAAGTAGTCGGTATACTTCACAGCTACGGCATTGTTTTAGATGCTTACTCCCGCAATCTTATCTACACTGCAGATCATCAATTTTTAGTATTTTTTCCCTTCTTTAAATACTTCAATGGCGACATTTCATTCTCAAAGCTTTTACGTCATTGGTGGCACGACCGAATTAACTTTGAGTACGCTGAATACTGTATGCGCTCGATGTTATGGCACGGTGGTGGGGGCTTAGATACTCATCTCGATACCGATGAATTTGAGCAGCGATGTGCCGAAGCAATTCAGGCAAAGTTTAAGAGCAATCCCTTGATGCTGGGAATGAACAAGCTATTTCCTGAATTCCTGCCCGAACAAGTGCGAATGCTTGCCTATACCAGTGGATTAGGGCAATTCTGGCGGGTGATGAGTGATATATTCATGTCCCTATCTCAGGGCTATGACGAAGGGGAAATTAAGTCGATTCCCCAAGTAGTAGACCATATTAAAGCAGGGTTAGTCGCAGCAGCAAACAAACCCATTACCTATGCCCCTCAGATTGGCGCTCAAAGGTATGAGATTATTCCCGAATCGGTTGGTTTGACTTTCTTGTCTGATACAGGAGTACCCTATGTAGAGGCAATTTTCTTCCGGGGAACACCCTTTCTGGGGACAGTATCTCTGAATGCCCAAGCCTACCAGATTTCCCCAGATCAAACCCGATTTACCTATGGCGCATTGTATGCTGACCCATTGCCTATTGGTGGTGCTGGAATTCCACCGACATTGCTGATGCAGGATATGAGGCATTATCTACCCAAGTATCTCAGCGATTTTTTTATGCGATCGCATCGGGGTGAAATTGACTTGCGGGTCAAAATTTGCCAAACTTTCCAGAAATCTATGTTTTGTGTCACTACAGCTGCGATTTTGGGGCTAGCACCTCATCCGATGGATACCACGGATCCTGCTGAACTTGAGGAAAATCGAGCCTATTTGGAATACTGGATGGATCGATTGATCCCCTCCCGCTTAAGAGCAGCCAATGGTCAAATGACCAACGCCTAAAACTGCCCATTACCCTGAACTACGTGTTTAAGGGTAGTGAGAGTCTCCAGGCTAATCATGCCGCGAGAATGTCCTTTTTGATTAGACATACCTAGAAACACGGAGTCTCCTGGTTGCGGATTCCGTGAAAATCTTGGTGAAGAATTAATGTAAACCGATGCACTATCTACACCTAAGGCAAACTGACGGCTTTCCTGATAAGAATCTGTCACCAGGCAGTCAGCATGACCACTACTATATTGATTAATCCAAGCAATGCCTGATTCTATAGAATCTACCACTTTCAACGCAATAGTTTTGGTCAAGTAGGCTTGACCCCACTCGGATTCTGCTGCCAAGGTCAATTGTTCAGGAAACTTAGCCACTAGATTGGCATCACCTCTGAGTTCAAAACCGTTTTCCTTGAGGTTGTTCAACAGGGTAACTAAGGCAGAGGTTTTTTGATTCTGATTAATCAGAATTTTTTCAATAGCATTGACGGGATCCGGCTGACTGGCGTGGCTATCTAAAACCATATGCCTAAGCAGATCGACGTTACCATTAGCAGACCAGTAAAGGTAGCAGTTACCAATGGCCGATTGCAAAACTGGTGCAGTTGATTGCTGGATCACCTGCTTGAGCAGGGTTGGTCGTCCGTGGGGAATTACCAAATTCAGATATGGATTTTGAGTGACCAAATCCCGAATCGAAGCTCCCTGTCCAGAGGGGAATAGTTCCAGACATCCCGTTGGCAAACCGACCTCATCCAAAGCATTTTGCAACGCTTGAGCAATCACCTGGTTAGATTGACTGGCTTCGCTACTGCCTTTGAGAATCAGGGAGTTACCAGTTTTGAGACAAAAGCCTGCGGCAATTGCACCTAGTTCAGGGAATGCCTCATAAATTAGAGCAATCACTCCCAACGGCATTAGCTGACAGTAGGTCTGAGATTGGTCAGTTTGATAGGAAGCGTTCATTACCCGCCGGATTGGATCAGATAACTTTCCAATCCTTTCCAGGATCCCGATAGCCATCTGTAGCCTTTCTGGTGTTAGCTTCAGCCAGTCCAAAATTAGGTCTGGCACTGCCATGTCCCTACTGGTTTCCAGATCTAGGGTGTTAGCTTCCAAAATATCATCAAAGGAATTTCGCATTCCTTGAGCCATGGCCTCGATGCCACGAGAGCGCTCTTCTCCCTTGGTGTTTGCCAATGCCCGAGAAGCATGGTGGACACTGGCCATTAAATCATGTAACTTCGAGGCCTTGCTCCCAGAGTCTGTGTTCATTGTTTATTAACGCCGGTAAGCTAGCCAAACCATCATAGCCGGAAGTACTGCTAGCAGTACTGCCAGTAATGCCCAGACTATGATACCTGGCCCTTTTTGGGAGTGAAGTGCCAAAGGCAACCAGACAATCAGCAGAACTAATACAATACCCAACGCTACAGGTAAGTAGCTTTCCCCAAGACTACCATGGATTGTATTCCAACGATGTCCTGTCCAACGCCAAGCTTTTTTATAGGGGTAGTGGGTGGATAGTTGCTCAATCACATAACCACTTTCGTCTACCACAAAAATTTGCTGACAGCGATGGCAGCCAAGGGCTTCTGTCAGTGTAATTGGCACTAAATGACCCCGACGCCGACAAGGGCAGGGATACTCAGAGTTTAAGTCAATCTTTTGACCTTTTTGAGATTGCACAAGCGTTATTAAAAACCAAAAGACATCTGGATGGGATAGGACGATTATTCCCAGGTAATTCCTGGTATTTATTTGCAAAAGTTGTAAACGTATCCATCTTTTTTATGGACTTTAGTCAAATTTTTAACGTGTAAGCTCACGGCCTTTTTCCCTGGAACTGTGTAATTGAAAGAATTGCTTTTACTCCTAGGGTTGACTCTTCCAAACTCACCGGTTAACACATTCTTGGCTATATCTCCACTGCACCAGCCCTTAATCGGCTTTAATGGGTTGTGCCTAATGGGATAGCCATACTTATTGAGCGCTGCCTTCTGTCTACCTCCCTGCCCTTTGCAGGTAACTAATAGTGGTTGATTTGTCCTTAACCATAAAGGCTCAATATCCCCAACACAGGCAGCGTCAATCCAATGCTCTTTAGGAAAACCTAACTTAGTCCGGTTGTACTTGGTTTGTGCTCCGGTTCCAGTAACCACAGACTTGATTGCTCGAAGCACTTTTACTAATTTTTGGCGAGTTGCATTGACTGCCGCTGCATCTTTCAATGGTTGTTTGGCTTTGGTCTTGATTTTCTGAAGTAAGCTTGGTTTCTTGTTCAAAAACTCTTCTATTGGTTTATTACCTTTCCGTTGATTACATTTCTCGCAGGCTAGACAAAGATTGCTCACCCGATTACTTCCTCCCTTAGACTTTGGGTGAATGTGTTCGATTTGCAATGGTACGGATTGTTTACCGCAGTAAGTGCATTCCCTTCCCCATTTTTCTAGTAAGTACTCTCTCACCTCATATCCGCGTCGCTCACCTTGCTGGTACTCAACGCCGCTGATTTCAGGATTCTGCATCTTTTGAGCATCAAATTTAACTCTTTCGATCCAAATCTCGTTAACCGGACAAAATTTGATTAATCGTTTTACCCAAGTCTCAATAGTCAAAATCCTATGCTCTAAACTAGGTGGAAGCCAGCCCTCTGAACGTTTGCGGTTAAGGAATCTTGGCTTTCTGTAACGGGTATTGCGATTACGTCTTCGGTGTCTTACAGCTCTTCTAGATTCTAGTTTTTTCTTGATTAGTCCTCCCCTGTGCTCTAATTCCATTCCCCAAATAACCTGATTGTTTTGGACTAGAGCAAACCCAGTGACCTGGCTACCAGGATCAATTTTTAGTTGACAGTTGGTAACAACAGGATTCTCGTTCGCGCAGCGTCGGCTTTGCAGAATCGCAGTTTTCAAAATAATAGTAAAAGGGTACATCCTAAAAACCGCCGCTTTGCCTTTGTCTAATAACCTTCGTGCCTTCTTTGGTGGAATGGGGTTTAATGGTTGTTTGTTTGTGTCAATGACAAATACATAATTCTGCATTTTTAGTGCATCTCAATTCGGTAATGTTTTCCTCGACAAGGTTGTAATAGCTTGTTAGGTTAACCACACATTTGCCTTCACCTTAATGGTTAACGATAGAGCCAGGGACTGGAGTTCATCCTTGGGTATCTTGACCAAAACAACGTAGGAAACAAATCCTTAGTCTGCAACCTAGTCGGCAATCCCAGAAATTACCGGGAATTGCCTAGGCTTAAACTAGGTGGTTAGGTTTATCAAAAAACCTTTAATTGGTTGGTAGTGCTGCTTGATTTAATTAAATATAGGGACACTACAAAGCCAAGCATGTCCCCATCTATTATATAAGCTTATTCATTGCCACGGTTGGCATCAAGTGGGATGCTTAAGCTTAACACAGCCTCCCTCAGGTTCCCTTACTCTAGGTCTGACAGGTTTATTTACTATTCGCAAGCGGGTAACGCGATTCGAACGCGCGACATTCACCTTGGCAAGGTGACGCTCTACCACTGAGCTATACCCGCACCTCAACTTATCTCCTTCTAGTATGTCAGATCCGCCAAAATTTGTCAACCCCTTCTACTGAGTTTTTAGATTCAAGAAAATTAGGAAAATGTTCCAAGATTAACTCATATGTTAGGAATCAGGGTCAGATTCTGAAGCAATTGTCCAATTTGTCGAGAATGGTAGAGTTTGTTGGCCTAAAGTTCCCTGCTCAGACTCTTCATAGCCTAATATTGACTCTTGACCCCGAAAACTCCGGATCAGGTTAGCCATTTCTATGGCATTCATGGCATAATCCCAACCTTTATTGCTCTTGATTCCCGCCCGTTCTAGAGCTTGCTGCATGGTATCTACGGTTAGAATACCAAAAATAACAGGTACCCCGGTTTGAAAACCGGCAGCAGCAATGCCCTTAGCTACTTCAGCAGCGACGTAATCAAAATGGGGAGTTTGACCCCGAATCACTGATCCCAAGCAAATCACTGCATCATAACGACCGCTAAGAGCAGCTTGCCGAGCCATCAATGAAATTTCAAAGCTACCCGGTACCCAAATATAGTCAACTTGAGTACCTTGGGGATTGGGATCAATGCCATGGCGTTTTAAGCAATCTTTACACCCCTCTAAGAGTTTACCTGTCACTAGGTCATTAAAGCGACCAATGATAATCGCAAACCTCAGGGAGGTAGATGACGTAAAATTTCCCTCGAAAACTGCCATGACTATCGTTCTAAAGGCTGATTACAGTAATAATTTAGGTCTAGCTGAGGGCAATTATAACCTAAACCACCAAAAAGTTGAGGGCACCGACTAGAAGCACTAGAAGCACCCAGACCCCTGAACCAAGCCAAAGCAAGCGTTTTGATTGCTCCCAGTTCTGAGGTGTGGCATAAGCTACTGGTACACCGACTACCAAGACAAATGACAATAGGACTAGGGCAGTGAGTAATAGTTGGAATATAATAGTCATTTTCTGTGCTGATACCTTGACGCTAAACTTTCCTAAAACTTGTTTAAAACAGGCTAATGCCTAGCTAAGCACTATAGATTTTACCAGATGGTTTTACCTTTTCTGCCAAAATTTGTTGCAATCAATGCAGTTTGAACTTTCCGATCCAGGTGATGAGTGCGAGGAGTGTGGGGAATGTGGGGAGTGTAGGGATAGGGAATAAAGGGTTAAAACCGTGTAAACTATTGATAGATTAATAGCATCAATCAAAGTCAAAAGGGAGAGATGAGGAGATGGGCAGATGAAATTGATGTGTAGCCGTAATCCGCGAGAATTGGTAAGGTAATCATTATGGATCTGATTTTGTGTCATACCACCGTTGACTTTGATGCCCTAGGAGCAGCTGTAGGACTGACTCGCCTCAAGCCAGGAGCCAAAGCTGTACTAACTGGGGGGACTCATCCGGCTGTAAGAGATTTTTTGGCACTGCATCGGGATGAGTATGCCCTGATCGAGCGCCGCTCTGTACAATTGGCTCAGATTAATTCCGTAATTATTGTAGATACTCAAAAACGCGATCGCTTAGGGAAAGCAGCTGAGTGGTTAGACTTACCACAGTTAAAGGCTATTGAAATTTACGACCATCATCCTGTACCCCAAACTGATATCCCGGCTACCTATACACAGATTGAACCTGTCGGAGCAACCACCACCTTAATTGTGGAGCAATTACAGCAATCCCAAATCCAGTTAACTACTGCTGAAGCCACGGTGATGGCATTGGGAATCCATCTCGATACAGGTTCCCTGACCTTTGACCAGACAACACCAAGAGATGGGGCGGCTTTGACCTGGTTAATGGAGCAGGGAGCTAATCTGCGGCAGATAGCTCAGTATGTTGAGCCAGGGCTATCTCCTCAATTGGAAAAATTATTTAGGCAATCTCTAGACCTTTTGCAGCGACAAACCCACTTGGGTTACACCATTTCTTGGGTATTCCTCAAGACTCCTGGGCATTTGCCTGGCTTATCCAGTTTGGCATCACGCTTACTAGAAGTAACTGAAAGCGATGCCCTGCTTTTGGGGGCTGAGTATAAACGAAAGTCAAAAGAGGAAACCTTACAACCGGCAGATTTACCAGTTGTAAGGTTTCAGGTTGAAGGTTATTCACCGTTGCCGGTTGGCGGTTTAACGGTTGAAGGTTCTGGAAATTATTATAACAAGCAAAATTCCAAAATACAACCTCCAAGCCAAAATAACCTTGAAACTCAATCCCAGACTAACTTTCAACCAAATAACCTTCAACCAAATAACCTTCAACCAAATAACCTTCAACCAAATAACCTTCAACCAAATAACCTTCAACCAAATAACCTTCAACCTTCAACCGACACTAACCTACCCTACTCGAAGGCCAAGGGTGAACAACTGTCAACCTCAGTTACAAAGCTGACTATAATTGGGCGGACGCGAATTGAGGGGACGGATTTGAACCAGTTGTTGCAACCCCTAGGAGGGGGTGGACATTCCCAAGCCGCTGCGGTTACCTTACGAGACTGTGATGCCCAGACAATCCTAGAGCAGCTGGTCAACCAACTAAAAGACCAAATTCCCCAACCTCTGACCGCTCGGGATTTAATGTCCTCCCCCGTGCGCACCATTCGCCCCAATACCAAGATTAACGAAGCCCAGAGAATTTTGTTGCGCTATGGTCATTCGGGGCTTTCAGTAGTAGATCAACTAGACCAGCTGGTGGGAATTATCTCTCGAAGAGACCTGGATTTAGCCTTGCACCACGGTTTTGGCCATGCCCCAGTCAAGGGCTACATGACGAAGGATGTTAAGACCATTACTCCGGAAACCTCGATGGCAGACATTCAGTCCTTGATGGTGACTTACGATATTGGGCGTTTACCCGTTCTAGAGGATGGGCAACTAATGGGGATTGTGACCCGCACTGATGTATTGCGGCAACTGTTTCAGGAAGATACGAGGTTGAAGGTTAAGCAGTTGAAGGTTGATGGGTCAAACCTGAAACCGGCTAACCTGAAACCAGCTAACATCAAACCTCTGTTGGCTTCGCCCCTATGGGAACTTCTGACCATAGCTGCCGAGAAAGCTCAGGAGCGGGGTTGGCATCTCTACCTAGTTGGGGGAGCTGTCAGAGACTTGTTACTAGCGGATGGGAAAAAGCCACTACTCCTAAATGATATAGACTTGGTTGTCGATGGCTTTCACCGCTCAGCGGATGCGATCGCAGGAGTCACCCTGGCCAAGGAACTCCGGAAAATTTACCGTAAGGTGCGCTTGGAAGTACACGGGTCTTTTCAAACCGCTGCGTTGCTATGGCATAATGACCCGACATTTGGCTCCCTTTGTGTAGATATTGCCACTGCTCGTACCGAGTTTTATCCTTATCCCGCCGCCAATCCTCAAGTCGAAGCTAGTTCCATTCGTCAAGACCTTTACCGCCGAGACTTTACCATCAACGCCATGGCGGCAAGGCTGACAAAGGTTAATCCCCAATCTCAATTGCCCCTGTTGGACTTTTTTGGGGGTATGTTAGATTTGCGATCGCATAAAATTCGAGTCCTACACGCCAATAGCTTTATTGAAGACCCAACCCGAATCTATCGAGCGGTAAGGTTTGCGGTGCGATTGGGATTTGAAATTGAACCCCAAACCAGGGAATATATCCACTATGCCATTGAAAGTGGGGTATATCAGCGCACCCTAGCCGAAAACACCAAAGTACCAGCACTCCAAACCCGACTCAAAGCAGAACTTAACTATATGTTGCAAGCCCCCTACTGGCAACCAGCATTGCAGTTATTGTCCTCATTGGGAGCGTTGCAGTGTCTTCATCCTACCCTGACCCTAGATAAACCATTATGGTGGCGAGTGCGTTTGGTTGGGCGCTGGCTACAGAGATTTGACCCAAAGCAAACCTTAAGGCACTGGCAGATGCGTTTGGAAGTATTAATTGCCGATCTAGCACCAGACGAACGGGTTAAGGTGGCCAAGAATTTACAGTTGCCCGTAGACAGTGTTGAGCGTCTTCAAAAACTTGAGGGATTGCAAGCCGATTTCCTAGAATCTCTACCAACATGCCAGCTCAAGAGTCAAATCGTCCACATGTTGCGCGAGTATAAATTACCTACCTTAGTATTGATTGGGGTGCATAGTCCTAGAGGGATCCGACGCAACATTTGGCAGTATCTCACCACTTGGAGGAATGTTAAAGCGCCACTGGATGGCAATGATCTCAGAAAGTTAGGCTATAAGCCAGGAGCACACTATCGGGAAATTCTGGATGCACTCTTAGACGCCACCCTAGACAGGGTGATTCAGGATCAGGCTGAGGCTAAAGCATTTCTAGCCATACACTATCCACCTGTTGACAAAAAATAAGCTAAAAGGTATAAAGGCAAACCGAAAACACAGAACTGATAATGCTAGAATTCATCCGCTCTGATCTATCCGAATTAACCGCCTACACACCTCATCCTGGGGGCGAGGAAGGGAAAAAACCAGAATCAACTGTTCCCCTAGATCGCCTGGATACCAATGAATGCCCCTTTGACTTACCAGCAGAGTTAAAGGAAAAATTGGCTTGGAGCTATCAACAGCTGATTGAAGCTAATCGATATCCCGATGGTGGACATGGGGAACTCAAAAATGCGATCGCAGAATACGTTAACGAATCGGCTGCCCTAGAAAAGGTAGTAACAGCAAACCAGATTTCCGTAGGCAACGGTTCCGATGAACTAATTCGTTCTATTTTAATAGCCACCTGCTTAGGAGGAGAAGGCTCGATCCTAATCGCTAATCCCACCTTCTCGATGTATTCTATACTCGCACAGACCTTAGGAATACCAGTAGTGAGTGTCGGGCGTCGGGAAGAAAACTTTCAAATCAAGATCGACGATGCCCAAGCAGCCATTGAACAGACCGTAACAGAAACCTCGACCCAAGGACCACCAATACGAGTAGTATTTGTGGTTCATCCTAACTCTCCCACCGCCAACCCCTTGACTCCCCAGGAATTAGAGTGGCTACGTGGTCTAACAGAGACTATTTTAGTAGTTATTGATGAAGCCTACTTTGAATTCAGCCAAGCATCAGTAGTCTCAGAATTAGCCGACCATCCCAACTGGATAGTATTGAGGACATTTTCCAAAGCATTTCGTTTAGCTACTCACCGTGTTGGTTATAGCATCGCTCACCCAGAACTAATTGCTGCTCTCGAAAAAATTCGCTTACCCTACAACTTACCCAGTTTTTCCCAAGCTGCTGCCATACTCGCTCTCAATCACAGACAAACTCTGCTAGCATCAATTCCTGAGATTATCGCTGAGCGAGATAAGTTACTAAAAGCCCTATCAGAACATCCAGCCTTACAGGTTTGGCCAAGTGCTTCTAACTTCATCTACCTGCGTCTAGCACAATCCGGCAACGAGTCTACTAGCAAAGACCTGACTCAGGTAACTCAGGCTATGAAAGATCAAGGCACCCTAATACGTCATACTGGAGGAGGATTGCGGATCACCGTAGGCTCTCCTGAGGAGAATACTCGTACATTGCAACGATTACAAGGAGTTCTCGCCTAATTTACTTATACCCTAATTTACTTATACCAAGTTGCGCTCAAACGTACAACTTTCTCTTCCGCCAATCTCCCTATCTCCCTATCTCCCTATCTCCCAATCTCCCTATCTCCCCATCTCCCTATCTCCCTATCTCCCTATCTCCCTATCTCCCTATCTCCCTATCTCCCTACCTCGTCCCGCCCGTTTTGTGTCCTTTCAGACCTCCTTCCCGTAGCGTGAGCAAAGGTCAATCGCTCTTTTCTACCAGTTGTCTGAGACCTTCCCCTCAAAACCTGCATCCCATCACCCAGGCATAATCAGGCTTTGAGGCACTTGTGTCCGGCAGTCAGGGTCAATCCACAAACGAGCACCACAATCAAGGGGATTATCCGGCTGATAAACAATCTTACAAGGACCAAGGATTTCCACCTCATTACCGTAGAGATTAGTGCCCTTTCGTTTTACTGAAATCACTGGCTTCCGGTCTTTGGGACTTTTCTTGATATTCGAGCCAATGTGATTGCGATTGACATTAATCTTCGCTAAAGCTGGCGGACGACTAGTGCGCCATTTCCCCTTTGGTCCACGATTACCTTTAGTAATTTGTGGCAAATGGTTGAACAGAGGAATAATCCAGAATTTCCCGCTTTTATAGGCACCCCGGACCCGACCCTTCTCTAGGAGTTGGCGCAATCTTCGAGAGGAAATTCCTAATAGAGATGCTGCTTCAGTAGTTCCAACGCACTTGTTCATCAGTGGACTCTCCCTTAACTATTCCGATAATACTATTTTAATGGATAAAAGGAAAATTGACAACTTGAGGGAATTTAGAATTTAGAATTTAGAATTTAGAATTCAGAATTGGGAATCGGGAATCGGGAATCGGGAGTCGGGAATCGGGAATCGGGAAGAAACGGAAGAGTTTAGGATACTCGGTGGATGCGTTCGCGTAGCGGCTCCAAAGGAGCATCGCGTAGCGGCTCCAAAGGAGCATCGCGTAGCGTGGCCTACGGCCAATCCCGTAGCGGCTTGGAGTATCGCGCAGCGTGACCAAAGGTCAATCGCGTAGCAGCTCCAAGCTCCCATCACATATAGTTATATACAAAAATTAACTAATTAATTAGTTGGGTACACAGGATTTTTCCCCACTCCACTACTCCACTACTCCCTGCTCCCTACTCCCTGCTCCCTACTCCCTGCTCCCGATTCCCGACTCCCGATTCCCCACTCCCGACTCCCGATTCCCTGTTCCCTGTTCCCTACTCCCAAATTTGTTACAAAAGTTTTCACAAAATGTTATAATCAAGGTTTTTTTGTGCTATAATAAAAATACCGTGGACGCTAAAACGTTCCACGGTAAGAGCCAGCCGCTGATTTTTCCCGGGTCTCCGGCTGGCTCTAGAGCCCCAGTTAAGGAGATACCTAATATTTTATGTCGTACTCTCAACGCCTATATCCATGGGCAATCATTCGTCTATTGCCTAAAGCGATGCAGCGCGGTCTTGGGGGTTTCCCCCATGAGCGACTGCATCAAGACATGCAGCGGGTGGTTGTTCGTCGTTTCCGCAACCGTTCTGATGCTGAGGGTCACTTGCAGGCCCTTAAACGGCTGATGCCTGATCAAAAATTTATTATTATCTTCGATTTAGGAGACCCTATAGACGGCGAGTCTAATGACGGCGAGTCTAATGACGTTGAATCTTAAGAAGCAGGAAGTTTAGGAAGTCTGAAAAGCCCAGCTCTTCACTAATCAAATTTTAGTTGAACCCCAGAAATAGTCCTGGATGTAACTCAGTAATTAATCTTGATTTGGTAAATTAGACCTCTTGCAAAAGTATTTTTATGATAGTGTTTACGTCAATTCTTGTCCACTGTTCCCTGTTCCCTATTCCCTGTTCCCGACTTCTGCAAGAAGTCTATTGTATTGTATGGCAAAACCTGTAGATATTGGTAGCAAACGCCTAATCAGTCTCGCTCCTAATGCTTGGGTGCAATGGGTAACCGGTAATCCCCAAGTGCGGGCATCTCAGTTACTTGATGCTGAGTTTCAATGGATTAGTCGCGAAAGCGATGTGATTGTCAAAGCTTCTAGTCCTGAACATCAAGAATTTCTGATTCTCAATGAATTACAACTACGCTATGACCAGAACATGCCTCAGAGAATGCGCAATTATGTGGCTTTAGCTGAGGAAAAATACAACCTATCCGCTTATCCAGTATTAATTAACATCTTGCCGCCCCCAGCCACAGTCACAATCGTTGACTGTTACGACAGGGAATTTATGGGATTAAAGGCGCGTCAAGATTATCGGGTAATTAATCTCTGGGAAGTAGAGGCGGAATTAGTATTAGAACAACCTTTGCCTCCCCTATTTCCATTTGTCCCAATCTTATTTGGAGGTGGTAGCGAATCAAAATTGCGGTCAGCGGTGCAGGCTTTACGAGCAGATCAAACCTTGAATCAACTAGAACCGCTCTTAGCGTTCTTTGCTAGTTTTGTGCTAGAGATACCTTTAATTCAACAAATCATGAGGTGGGATATGACAGTATTACGAGAATCACCCTGGTATCAAGAGATTTTACAAGAGGGTCTTGCTCAAGGCATCCAACAAGGCATTGAACAAGGAATTGAACAAGGGATTGAACAAGGGATTGAACAAGGGATTGAACAAGGGATTGAACAAGGGATTGAACAAGGGATTGAACAAGGCATCCAACAAGAACGTCGAGGGAGTTTAGAGCGCATCCTTAAACTGCGATTTTCAGAGATTCCTGTCGAGATATCCGTCAGAATTCAAGCCTTAACTCTCGAACAATTAGAAGAGTTGATGGCCACAGCATTAACGGTTAACTCCCTAGATGAGTTTAGTGAACATTTGCCCAATTAATTAAATAAGGCCACACCCCACCTCGACCGTGGGGTGGGCGTAACTCAATATTTAGTCTTGATTCGATCAATTGTATTGTATGGCAAAACCTGTAGATATTGGTAGCAAACGCTTAATCAGTCTCGCTCCTAATGCTTGGGTGCAATGGGTAACCGGTAATCCCCAAGTGCGGGCATCTCAGTTACTCGATGCTGAGTTTCAATGGATTAGTCGCGAAAGCGATGTGATTCTAAAAGCGTCTAGTCCTGAACACTCGGAATTTCTGATTCTCAATGAATTACAACTACGCTATGACCAGAACATGCCTCAGAGAATGCGCAATTATGTGGCTTTAGCTGAGGAGAAATACAACCTATCCGCTTATCCAGTATTAATTAACATCTTGCCGCCCCCATCCACAGTCACAATTGTTGATTGTTACGACAAGGAATTCATGGGATTAAAAGCGCGTCAAGATTATCGGGTAATTAATCTCTGGGAAGTAGATGCTGAATTAGTATTAGAACAACCTTTGCCTCCCCTATTTCCATTTGTCCCAATCTTATTTGGAGGTGGTAGTGAATCGAAATTGCGGTCAGCGGTGCAGGCGCTACGAGCGGATCAAACCTTGAATCAACTAGAACCGTTGTTAGCTTTTTTTGCTAGCTTTGTCCTAGAGATACCTTTAATTCAACAAATCATGAGGTGGGATATGACAGTATTACGAGAATCACCCTGGTATCAAGAGATTTTACAAGAGGGTCTTGCTCAAGGGATTGAACAAGGGATTGAACAAGGGATTGAACAAGGGATTGAACAAGGGATTGAACAAGGCATCCAACAAGAACGTCGAGGGAGTTTAGAGCGCATCCTTAAACTGCGATTTTCAGAGATTCCTGTCGAGATATCCGTCAGAATTCAAGCCTTAACTCTCGAACAATTAGAAGAGTTGATGGCCACAGCATTAACGGTTAACTCCCTAGATGAGTTTAGTGAACATTTGCCCAATTAATTAAATAAGGCCACACCCCACCTCGACCGTGGGGTGGG
>NZ_JAAHFV010000003.1:0-25096 GCF_010672755.1 Moorena sp. SIO1F2 | reverse complement strand
CCTTAACTCTCGAACAATTAGAAGAGTTGATGGCCACAGCATTAACGGTTAACTCCCTAGATGAGTTTAGTGAACATTTGCCCAATTAATTAAATAAGGCCACACCCCACCTCGACCGTGGGGTGGGTTTTCCTCTTGATTTTACAACTCCGATGGTCAGCGGTCAGTGGTCAGCTAACGTAACTCAGATTAAACTAATGCTTACCTGTTTTATTCAAAAGCTGATAGCTGTTCGCGAAGCGTGCGCGTAGCGCATAAGCTGATAGCTGATAGCTGTTCGCGAAGCGTGCGCGTAGCGCATAAGCTGATAGCTGATAGCTGTTCGCGAAGCGTGCGCGTAGCGCATAAGCTGATAGCTTACCTAAATTATAAATTTTTCCGTGATACTTATATCTCCCAATTTTAATCTGACGCTGATAGCTTACCTAAATTATAAATTTTTCCGTGATACTTATATCTCCCAATTTTAATCTGACACTGAATCGTTCCTCTGGTTGGCAACTGAAATCAATTTGGATCTTGTCGTTAGTTTTTCCAGCTTGAGCTTTCATACAAGACTTTCCCGATTCATCCAGTAAATTCACCTGCAAATCTGGTGGTAAATACATTGCATCCCCCGCAGGATATAGCCGCATAAAAATATCGATATCTTCAGTATCAGGAGGTTGGAAATTCACTTGCAGCAGCAAGACTACCCCTTGACCAGCTAAGTCCATTAGCTTGGCTCGCATCGTTGATCTGTCATTACCCCTTAAAGCCTGTATCCTCGGTTCTTGGTTGGAGCGCCGCTTGATACCTAACTCAGATCCTCTGAAGGAAGTAACGGTTTTGAAACTAGACCTGTACCTATACTCAGGTAGCAGTGAGGCTGGTGGTTGCCAATCTGCCTGAAATAGTTCCTCAAACCATTGGGTTACCCTCACCGATTTCTTAATCCAATCAATCTTGTCAATTAGTGTATCGAGAGATTCAAGCTGTTCTAGGGGTAAAGGGTCTAGGGATTTAGCGATCGCATGATACGGAGCAAATCCCAATAACTCTACCTGGTCTAATTGCTCACTGAACTGCACTGCCACATAGCCAATCCGGTCTTCGGTCACTTCTAGTGGCACGTTCAAGGCTGACTCACCTGGTAACACTGGACGACATTCCAATTTACCAATGTTGGGCAAAACCAGATCAGCTACATCAAACAATGCTCTTAAACCGGGATTCCAACAATCACTTTGAGCAAGATTACTGGGAATCTCGAGCCATTTAAGATAGTTGTTAACAGCATAAACTGCTAAAGTATTTAAATAGACGTGTTTTCCCTTCCGAGGGGTGGTTTGTTCAGCAGCAAACTGTGCTGCATAACTATGAGCGTATGGGCTAATAGAAACTTTAATATTAGTTGATTCTGTAATAGTCATGGTTGATATCCAAACGTTTTACCGATGTCTTGCAGCCTTGGCAGGCATTTTTTCTTCCAGTGAGAGTAGAGAGTTTGTTGGTTAGCGTTAAATTCTCTAGCAATGTCAGCAATTCTCTGGGGTGGTTCTTGTACTAGCAACCGCATTGCTAATAACTGACAATTACATTTGGGATATTTGCGGGGATGACAACCGATTAATTTCCGATCTGGATCGTTTTTAATTTCTTCGAGAATGGCTTTACTTAGACGCTGGCGTTCAGCTGTCTGGATTTCTTCAATGTAATCATCCAGTCTACTCAAGGAAGGTCTAGGGTCTGGCAACCGGTCTTCTAGAGTCCTTGAATCTCCCTCACTGTTACCGATCGGTTGATTAGTGCTAATCCCTGGATATCTACTATCTGAGATATATAAATCTCGGATGCGCCAGCGTAAATATCCGTTGATCCAGGTCACTAAGCTTTTTTCAACGGAGGTTGAACTTGGCTCAAACTGGTACAGATTGCGAGTGACCCATTCCCAGGTTCGATTTAACGCCTCTAGAGAGTCTACGTGGGAAGATTTGTAAATGCCAGGTAGATTTTGAACAACGCTCAGGAGACGATTCAAGGCTTTCTGCCGCTCAGGACTTGGGTCTGGGTAGCGGGATACTTCTTCAATTAGGTTTCTTAGGATTTCATCCACAGGAGTCTTTTTCCCCAGCTGCCCTGCCTTTGGCTGCCATAGTTGAGCAACACCAATGCAGCGATCACAAACCAGGATACGAGAGTCTACATGGGTGAATTTTAACTGACTTTTAACTAACCAATTAAACTCCCAGTCGCTGGTATGACTGCTGATAAGCTGGATGCGCCCTGATACATTAACCACCATTGTTAATCCTCTCGATTGCTGACCCGCAGTTGTTGTACCAAGCCTAGATAACTCAGAGGCTGGCTTTGGGTCATTGACCAGTGGGGAAATGGGTAATGGTGGTTTAGGATCATGACTAGTTAGGATCATGACTAGTACTGTTTTGAACTCTCTATGTACTTATCAGCCCTAGCTGATCATTTTATGAATCCGATTTTTGGAATCCGAGCCGGTTGACTGAAAAAACTCTCCTGTGTGTTACTGCTATGTAAACAGCCCAAGAAGCCTTCTTGACTCAGGCTTCTCAAGCTTAGGCTGAGTTTGTGATAATATTGTGAATTTTTTATACTGTCAACTCTCTACTGTTAAGTCTCTAATAATATTTAGGATACTAGCTTTACAGACCATAAAGAATCAACTATACTCCGATTTAATAGTCTCGATTCAGAAGTCAAGATTCATAATATAGCACTTATCATAGTCATGAGGTACAAAATTCTGGGTGTTAGGGAGCAGGGACTGAGGCCGTAGGCCACGCTACGCGTTCGGAGCAGGGAGCAGGGAAGAGAGAAGAGGCAAGAGGCAAGAGGTAAAAAATCCTGTGTACCTCATAGCTATAATAAACGCTATATATAGCATTTATATCTCGGTTGTAAACACACTTATTGCCGAAAAATGCAAGAGGCAAAAGGGGAAAGATATCAGGAGTTTTATTGGACATAAAAAAACATACATACAATTTTACATTTCAAATACCAACTATATTTTAGTAAACTCACAATTGGCTGCTATATATACACTTTTTACCAAATTTTAAATTATTTCAAATCTTTGATTGCTGACCTTTAAAAATTGCTTAATTTACTATTCTATTCCCTATTATCCTTTTCCGATTCCCTATTTCCGTTTTCCCTACTCCCTCCTTTGCTCTGGTCACCAGGAAGTATGGTTATTCAACCGGATTTTAGATAATATAGCACTACGCATTAAGGTGTTTGACATTCCTAAACTCCGAAACTTAGTCATAGCTTACTTGCGGACTTGCGGACTTGCGCGTAGCGCTATACCTTTGGGTGGAAGAGCTGAGTTCACCCTGAACCAAATAACACTAGCGCTATATAAAATTGCTGAGAAAATCAGTAATTTTGCCCTTGCCATTAACAAATTTTCTGTATAAGGTGCTATACTTTAATCTATGAAAACTGTTTTGGTGGTAGAAGATAGCGTAACAGAAAGACAGTACCTAACTCGCTGTTTGCAACAAGCGGGTTTGGGGGTTACTGGCGTGGCTAGTGTTGAGGAGGCTCAGGAAAAATTATCTCACCATCGGCCAGATTTAGTGGTTTTAGATGTAATTTTGCCTGGTCAAAGTGGTTTTGAGTTTTGTAGAGCCCTGAAAGTTAATCCTGACACTAGCGAGATTCCTGTGGTGATTTGCTCCACCAAAGGTACTGAGGTGGACAAAATTTGGGGAAAGATGCTGGGGGCTGATGCCTACTTAGCTAAACCAGTGAATCCAGAAGAACTGCTGTGTACCCTAGAGGAGCTGATTCAATAGTTAGTGTTTGTTGAGTGTTAACCGTTGAGTGTTAACCGTTGACCTAGGACAATTTTTGATTCCCCCCACCTCTAGACTCTTGCTTCACTTCCGGAGTCTTGCCTTTTTAAACTGGATCGGTCTTGCTGGGCGAGGTTGTATGATACTTGCGCACCTTTGCCACTACTTTCTGATTGTCGATGGGTTTGGTCAGGAAATCAGTCGCCCCAACGATTCTGGCTCGTACCCGGTCCACAATACCATCTTTAGCAGTCAGAATAATCACTGGTGTATTGGCAAACATTGACACCCGGCGGATCTGGGCGCACATTTCGTAGCCATTAACAATCGGCATCACCAAATCCAAGAATATTAAATCTGGCTTATGTTTGAGTAGCAACGGTAGAGCTTTGATAGAGTCTTGGATTCCTAAAAATCGATAACCTGCTGATTGAATCACGTCCTTCATAATTTTACAGGTTTGGGGGTGGTCATCAATACAGACTATTAATGGCTGATCAGACTTCTTCTGGGATTTTTGGGTTTGGGATTTTTGGGTTTGGGCTTTTTGGGTTTGGGCTTTTTGGGTTTGGGCTTTTTGGGTACTAATGCCTGCCTTGGCGGGGAGATCTTCAAAGTTGGGAGCTATCAAATCAGGCACTTCTACTAGTTCAATCAGTTGTTTCTGAATATAAGGATTTAGCGATCGCGTCAGCAGTAACAGATCTCGTTTGATCAGGGCTGCTATATCTCGAAGAGTGCGCTTACCGTTGATGAGGGTTACCAAATTTTTGTAGGTGGCCACTGAGGTTTGCTCTTGCAAAGCCGACTTTTGCAACAGCACCGGTGCTAAGTCAGGAGAAACATCCTCCAAACCCATTTCTGACCACTGCTGCCAGACCTGTTGAACTTGCTTGATAGTTGGTTCTACCTCTAACATCCACGTTTGTGGCAAAATCCCCTGGATAGAGGGACGTACTCCCAACTGGGCATTGAGCAAGAAATTGTCAGGCTTCTTGACCGTAGTTTCAATGGTGTTTGACGACACAGAATCATTACTGGGTTGAATTAGGGTTTTCTCCCGAGAAACTAAGGTTAGGCTCTGGAAGATATCAAACAATATTTCTGCTACAGTGCCTTTAATTACAACCACCGTCTGTTGGGGGTTAATCATTCGTTTCCGTGCTAACAGCACCATCAAGTGGTAGTCCCAACAGGACTCTGGCTCTATCTTTTTCAGGGCAATCCGATTAGGATTAACCTCAGGACAATGGTAGAGTATCTGCCGACACCAACGCCTAGTGGGATGAACACTGCCAGATGCCCATACCAAACGGCCATAGCTCAAGTAGAAGCTCCATTGCTGAGCAGTTGACACCTTCAGATCCAGTCGGCCAGTAAATTTTTCCTGACCGTAGCGTAATAGCTTAGCACTCAAGCTATTACAAGTAGATTCAACCCTGGTTTTCATTGGCCCATAAATTCACCCAATTTTAAAAACGTGAGCAATCACTCTAACCAAAATGAAAAATCATTACAAATCAAGCAATTAAATACCTTGGAATTGTATTTATCATAAATTTTTGATCATTTGGATAGTAACTTGGTGTGATGAGCAAAGAGCAGATTTCCAAGACCAGCAAAATTTTACAATTAGCTAAACAGGGAAACCCGAACGTCATCGCTGCCATACTGAATCACAAACTTCAGCACGAAGGTATTATAGCTAAAGTTAAACTTCACGATAGCTGTTTATTGGTTTTACTCGAAGCAGACCCCGCTCCAAAACCAGGAGCTGTGGTAAGATTTATCTACTACACCATCAGCAAGCTAAAACCAAACTCAATTGATACCGTCAAAATTTTGGGGCGTAGCCTAACCGAAAAACAACCAGCATGGCGCAAACAAATTAAAGTAGAAAGCATTCCGGTGGTGCTAGACTTGTCTACTTGGGTAGAGTCAGGCTCAACAGTGAGAACTAATCAAGCTCATTATCCTGTCTCCTGGCAGAACAATGAACATCATTTCCAGGGGAATCAAGCTCAATTACCTCTGGCTACCCCCGTTAAGGTCAGTGTTGATGGCCAACTTCCCCCCCAGGAGAAATTTTTGCGCTTCCAGGTAGGGTCTGGCAATGGGGCTTTGTTAGAGGTAAACTACATCCAAGCAATTCTGAATGTGTCGGTTGCTGAAATTTTGCCAATTCCCCATACTGCCGATAGTGTGATTGGGATTTACAACTGGCGTGGTGAAATGCTGTGGTTGTTAGATCTAAACTATCTCCTAGGATTTCCGGCTGTTTGGCAACCCAAAGACATCTCCAGGACAAAAATCATGGTGATTGTACTTCAACTCAACAGCAAACTTCTGGGACTGGTGGTTTCACAAGTGGAAGAAATAGAACAGCACCATTGGCAAAACTTACAACCCCCTGATCGATTATTGCCCCTCAGATTTGGGGAATTTGTCAAAGCCTATCTTCCCGAAGCCAGTAGTATTATCTTAGATGCCCAACGAATTGTTCAAGCAGCACTTGATATAAAGTATGAAGTATAAGTCAAATTTACGACTCTAGGCAGATGTCAGAAGCACAATGGGATGATAACGATTCAGAACTGCTCTTAGAAAATCAAAATCTACTCAAGGAGAATACTCCACATTTTTTTAACTCTCCTCGCCCCAACCTAGAGGGATTTAACGCTAGCCTAGACAGGCTAAAAACTGATCTAGACCAACGCCGAAGGGTAGATAAACTAGAGCTGAAAAAAAGTTTGGAGCAATTTGAATCCTTTGGTCAGGAGGTTGAGCAGTTTACAGCAGGGGTAAATCTGGAAATTCAGCAATTGAAGCTTAGCTACGAAGAGGCACTCCAACAACAGTTCCAAGCCCAGCATGAAAAATTGTTAGAGGTTAGCAAATTAATGAGTCAAGCTGGGGACTGGGAAACCTTACTGAACAATACAGTCAATGGGGTGCAACATCTCAGCCAAGCCGAGCGGGTGTTAATTTATCGCTTCAATTCTTCTCGCACCGGAATAGTTTTGGCAGAAGCAGTAGAACGGGGGTGGACTCCTGCGGTCGGGGAAAAGCTAGATGCTACTGCTTTTGGGGCTGACTTGTCCACAGACTATTTGCAGCAGTCAAGGGTAATTATCGATCAGGTCAGCAATGATTCGGTCACTCCCTACCAACTCCAGCTGCTGGAGAAATTTCAAGTTCAATCCAGTCTCAGCTTATGCTTGCCCGTATCGGGTAAAGCTTGGGGTTTGTTGGTCTTGCAGCGATGCCAGGTAAAGACAAACCAAGACAGGTCGGTTCCATCCTGGACTCCACAACAGATTAATTGCTTTCGGACTATTGCCACAGAACTATCCCTTCACCTAGCTACCGACGAGTTACGCACTCAGTTGCAACAGCAGCAGGCACGGGAGGCAACTGTGGCGAAAGTCATTAACAAAATTCGCCGTTCTCTGGATATCAAGACTATTTTCCAGACCACAACTCAAGAAGTGCGACAACTGCTCAAAACTGACCGAGCAGTTATCTATCGCTTTAATCCCGATTGGAGTGGTGAATTTGTAGCAGAGTCAGTGGCTGGAGGCTGGATTTCTCTGCTTCAGAGCCAGACTAATAGCCCACACCTAAGGGCTGATATCAGCGAATGCAGCATCCAAGAATTGGCCACTGAACCAATAATTAACCAGGTCGATACTTATCTTCAAGAAACCCAGGGGGGTGCCTATAGTAGGGGGGAAACCTACCGGGTGGTGGAAGATATCTACAATCAGGAGTTCACCCCTTGTTATCTGGAAGTTATAGAAAGTTATCAAGCCAGAGCTTATGTGATTGTAGCTATTTACCAGAATGAAAAACTCTGGGGATTATTGGCTACCTATCAAAACTCTGATATCAGGCAATGGCGGGAGTCAGAAGTTAGCTGGATGCTGGAGATTGCAGCTGAGTTAGAAGTAGCATTGCAACAAGCTCAGCTACTGGAGGCACAGCGGTTAAAGTCTGAGGAATTACGTCAAGCAGCAGAACGAGAACGAGTACTGAATAAGGTCACGGATAAAATTCAACAATCCCAAGACCTGCGCACTATTTTTAATGTTACCACCAACGAAGTTCGTCAACTCTTAGGGGTTGACCGTGTTACGATATATCGCTTCAATTCTGATTGGAGTGGCTCCTTTGTGGCTGAGTCGGTGGCTAGTGGCTGGACTTCCCTAATCCAGGAACAGACTAGTAATCCTCTCATCAACAAAAATATCAGTGAATGTATCGTGAAAACGGTGGCTGGAAATACCCCTGAGCAGTTTAGCCAGCAAGCCCTAACCATCCGAGATACCTATCTGCAAAGCATCCAAGGCAATCTCTCTAGCCAAGACAAACCGTTCTGGGTGGTTAGTGATATCTATAAAGGGGATTTTTCAAGTTGTTATATCGAGCAGCTAGAGCGATATCAGGCTAGAGCCTATACTATTGTGCCAATTTTCCAATGGGATAAGCTGTGGGGTTTACTGGCTGCTTATCAAAATTATGAGCCTAGGGATTGGCGAGGGGAAGAGATTAATTGGATGGTTCAGATTGCGGCTCAGATGAGTATACCGTTGCAGCGAGCGGAGTATTTGGAACAATTGCGATCGCAATCCCAACAATTAGCAGAATTAGCATCACGGGAAAAGGAGGCTAGGGAATTATTCCAACAACGTGCTATTGATTTGCTCACAGCTGTCCGACCTTCTCTAGACGGTGACTTGACCGTTAGAGCTCCGATTACCAATGATGAACTGGGAACTATTGCAGATGCCTACAATAACACCATTCAGAGTTTACGGCAAATTGTAATCCAGGTACTCTCAGCTTCTGTGAAAGTCGCTGAAACGGCTACAGAGAGTGAAGCAGCAATTACTAAACTTTCTGAAGAAGCCCAGCATCAGTGTCAGGAGTTGACCCAAGCGATGGATCAAATCCAGAGCATGGTTAACTCTACCCAAGCGGTAACTACTAGTGCCCAATCCATCGACCGAGCTGTGCAAGAGGCAAACCAAAAAGTAGCATCGGGGGAAACAGCTATGAACCGCACGGTGGAGGGAATTCTAGGAATTCGGGATAGTGTGGAGGAAGCCAGCCATCAAATTAGACAGTTAAGTCAATACTCTCAAAATGTTGACCGGGTCTTAAATTTGATTAGTGATTTTGCGACCCAAACCCAGCTACTCTCCCTCAATGCTGCTCTCGAAGCCACCAGGGCTGGGGAGTATGGTAAAGGTTTTGCGGTAGTAGCTGATGAGGTGCGCTCCTTAGCTCGACAGTCGGCCAAGGCAACTACGGAAATTTCTAATTTAGTTGCTGAAATCCGCACTCAGACCCGAGAAGTGATTAAAGTGACCGAAGTCGCGATCGCTCAGGTTAATACTGGCACAGAACTGGTAGAAGAAAGCAAGGGCAATCTAAATGCGATCGCATCAGCTACTGCTGAGATTAGCCAGTTAGTTGCAGACATTACCCAGGCAACCCTCGCCCAACTGGAACAATCACAATCCGTCACCCAAACCATGAAAGAAGTTGCCGCCATATCCACCAATACTTCTGAAGACTCTACCGAGCTTTGGGAGTCCTTCAAGGAATCCCTCACCACCATCAAAAACCTACAGGCAGCTGTTGAGCAGTTTACCGTGAACTAGTTATAGCGCTGTGGGTGGGGAGTGTGGAACCTGGGCGCGAGTAGTGTGGGGCGGGGGCGCGGGGAGGTTGGGGAGCAACTGGCGCTTTGAGATTGGTTTTAGGGATTATTATTCCCTTGAATTATATAGCGTTGATTATACTTATCAGGTACAGTCAAGTTTCTACTCCCTACTCCCTACTCCCTACTCCCTACTCCCTACTCCCTACTCCCTACTCCCTACTCCCTACTCCCTAAAAAAATGTCAACTATTGATCCAGAAACCTATCAATATTTTCTTGGGGAAGCCCAGGACTTGCTGCAAGTTATTGAACAAGACTTGCTGGCTTTGACACCGGACAAGCCAAAAAACCAACTTTATGACTTAATGCGAGCGACTCATACCCTGAAAGGCGCAGCTGCTAATGTCCAGCAAGACACCATAAAGAGTGTAGCACATTATCTCGAAGATGTCTTCCGGGCAATGTTAGCCCCTGAGGCAACCATTGATACAGAGCTAGAAACACTAATGTTTGAGGGATATCAGTGCCTCAGGATGGCACTGACCGCTGAAATGACCGGGGAGTTGAACAAGAATACTGAGATTATCAACCGAGCTGCAGGGGTGTTTGCTAAACTGCAAGCTAAATTAGGAAATTGTTTTGACTATCAAGCTTCTCTACCTACATCAGCAGAACTTGGGTTTGATATTGTCCAATCTATCTTTGAAGTAGGAGTCAAGCAACGAATCGATCACCTAGCTTCGTTGTTACAGGTTGACAGGTTGGATGTTGAAAGTTCTCAAGGGTTACAGGTTGACAGGTTGGATGTTGAAAGTTCTGAAGGGTTACAGGTTGGCAGGTTGAATGTTGAAAGTTCTCAAGGGTTACAGGCTGGCAGGTTGAAGGTTGAAAGTTCTGAAGGGTTACAGGTTGGCAGGTTGAATGTTGAAAGTTTTCCAGACAACCTTCACCCTTCCACCAACACTAACCTTCACCCTTCAACCAACACTAACCTTCAACCTTCAACCAACACTAACCTTCAACCTTCAACCAACACTAACCTTCAACCTTCAACCAACACTAACCTTCAACCTTCAACCAACACTAACCTTCAACCTGCTAACCTTCAACCTTCAACCCAAACTAACCTTGGCCTATTGGCCACGCTACGCGAACAACCTGCCAACCTTGAACCTCCAACCCCTGATCATGACAAGGCTACGTTGATAGAGATTGCTGAGACCTTGCGAGAACAAGGTGAAATATTTGTAGGGTTGGGGGAATCCTTGAACTTACCAGGGTTTAAAGCAATTGCCGAACATACCCTCAAAGCCCTTGACGCTAACCCTGAACAGGTGATGGAAATTGCCAAGATTGCTTTAACGAATTTCCAGGAAGCTCATACCGCTGTCTTAGCAGGCGATCGCACTCGTGGAGGAAACCCCAGCCTCGCCCTTCAACAATTAGCTGGGTCACAAGAAGAGTTACAGGTTGTTCGCGAAGCGTGGCCAAAAGGCCAAGGTTGGAACGTTGAAGGTTGGAACGTTGAAGGTTGGAACGTTGAAGGTTGGAACGTTGAAGGTTCAAAACCTTGGCCAAAAGGCCACGCTACGCGAACAACCAACACTAACCTTGAACCTTCAACCAACAATAACCTGGAACCTTCAACCAACACTAACCTGGAACCTTCAACCAACAATAACCTGGAACCTTCAACCAACAATAACCTACAACCTTCAACCAACAATAACCTGGAACCTTCAACCAACAATAACCTTCAACCTTCAACCAACAATAACCTTCAACCTTCAACCCAAACTAACCTTGGCCTATTGGCCACGCTACGCGAACAACCTTCAACCCAAACTAACCTTCAACCTGCTAACCCTAAACCTTCACCACCTATCGATGAATTACTTGAGGAAACTTTTGGTAATATTTCTCTTGCACAAGAGCAAGCGAATCAAGTGTTTCCTGAAGAGGAATATCTTGAGCCAGATAGTATACTTCCAGATAGTATATTTCCAGATACTATCTTTCTGGATGAATCTTCAGAAACCGTAGCAACAGACAATCTTAACCAAGCTCAGACTGACCCTAAGCAAGAGTCGGAGTTAGCAGTTAACCCTGAATCAGCAAAAGAATTAAACCAAATATCAATATCTCCTCCCGATCGGGAGTCTGCAGAGGCTGGTGTGCCTTTATTAGCAGATGGCTCGATCAAGACATCGGCCACAGTGCGGGTTGATTTAGAAAGTCTGAAACACCTATCTCACCTAGTTGGGGAACTACTAATTAACCAAAACCAGTTAGGATGGCAGGATGAAAACTGTCAAGGGGTAGTTGAAAAACTTTCCAATTGGCTCAAGCAACATCGCCAAACCCTGACTCAACTGCGCACTCAGCTCAAGAAGCATTCCTCTAATCAGCAAATTTCCAAGCTGTGGGATTCCGCTTGGGAAGAAACCCTACAACTGACTCAAGCTACAGAAGACCTGAGCCTGTTAGCCACTACGGCTGCTGCTAGTGTGGAACGAGAACAGCGTTTATCAACTCAGCTCAGGGATACTCTTCAATCTGTTCGGACTATACCTCTGGAACATCTGCTTAAATCCTTTCCCTCCATGGTGCAGCAGTTGTCTAATGTCCATCACAAGTCAGCGAAATTAACCCTCAGTGTGACTAATGTCCTAGTTGATAAAACCATTGCTAATCATCTCTATGATGCTTTACTGCATCTAGTCCGCAATGGTTTCGACCATGGTATTGAATCCTCGGAGGTTCGCCAAGAAAGGGGTAAACCTGCTATCGGTAAGATTGAAATTCGTGCTTTCTATCAAGGAAATCGCACCATCATTGAAGTCACAGATGATGGTCAGGGACTGGACTTGGAAAAGATTTATCATCGTGCCGTGGAAACCAAACTGCTGAGTGTTGAGCACTTGGAAGCCCTGGGCGAATCACCGGAGCCAAATCAGCTATTAGACTTACTGTGTCAGCCAGGATTTTCCACTGTTTCTCAAATCAACGAGCTTTCTGGACGAGGTATTGGCCTAGATGTGGTGCGCTCCCAACTGCAACGGATTAACGGTCGGGTAAAGGTTCGCTTCCAGCCGGGTCTTGGCACGACCTTTTGCTTGCAGATCCAAGAAGCTCTCAGGAATGCCAGGGTGCTAGTGGTTCAAGCTAATGAGAGAGTGTATGGGTTTGTGGCTAATGAGATTGAACAGATATTGTTGCCAGCATCTGAGCAAATCCAGATGGTGAGTGATCAAAAAATCCTGAATTGGCATCACAGGGGGAATGAGTATAGCACCCCTGTTTACCAACTCTTATCCTTACTGGAATACTCATCCCAACAGGGATCGACAGTACCAGCTTGGAATCCCTTGCTGACTAAACCTCAAGAGATTAATCCGATCCTATTGATGAATACTGGTGAAGGATGGGTGGGACTAGAAGTGGAACAAGTACTCGAAGAGCAAGAACTCGTGATCAAGCAGCTGTCTAATGCGATCGCATATCCTCCCTATGTTTATGGTTGCAGTATTTTGGCCGATGGTCGTTTGATTCTGGTAATTGACGGTACAGGGTTACTTAACTATGTACAGCAGCTTCATCAATCTCAGCGATCATTGTTGAAGGTTGGGAGGTTGAAGGTTGAAGGTTCTGAAGAGTTGAAGGTTGGGAGGTTGAAGGTTGAAGGTTCTGAAGAGTTGAAGGTTAGCAGGTTGAAGGTTGAAGGTTCTGAAGAGTTGAAAGTTAGCAGGTTGAAGGTTGAAGGTTCTGAAGAGTTGAAAGTTAGCAGGTTGAAGGTTGAAGGTTCTGAAGAGTTGAAAGTTAGCAGGTTGAACGTTGTTCGCGTTCGCGCAGCGGAGGCCGAAGGCCACGCTACGCGAACGGCTTTGCCGAAAGCGTGGCCTTTTGGCCAAGGTTTTCCAGACAAGCTTCAACCTAATCATAGACAACCTGATAACCTACCCTACTCGAACGCCAAAGGCGAACAACCTGATAACCTTCAACCTAATAACCTTCAACCTGCCAACTTACCCTACTCGAACGCCAAAGGCGAACAACCGGGTAACCTTTATAAAACCTTTTTAGTTGTCGATGATTCCATTACTGAGCGACAAAATTTAAGCCTAATTCTGGAACGAAATGGTAACCAGGTGCTGCAAGCTAAAGATGGTTTAGAGGCGATAGAATTATTGCGCAAAAGTGATGGTGTTGATCTGATAATCTGCGATTTAGAAATGCCACGGTTAAACGGTATTGAGTTTTTGAGTCTTAGTCATCAAGACCCAGCTTTAACTGATATTCCTATTATTATGCTCACCTCCCGTAGTCAAGAAAAATACAAACAACTTGCTACCGAACTTGGAGCTATGGCTTATTTAACTAAACCGTATTTAGAGGAAGAGATTTTAGCAACAATTAATAAAGCCGTCAGCGGTCAGCAGTCAGCCGTCAGCCGTCAGTGATCAGTGGTCAGCCGTCAGTGGTCAGTGGTCAGCCGTCAGCGTTGCTGAATCAAAAAATGAATCGGAGTAGAGCGGGCATCCTGCCCGCCCGAAAATGAAACGGGCAAGATGCCCATTCCACGGCAAGATGCCCATTCCACGGCAAGATGCCCATTCCACGGCAAAATCACATTCCACGGCAAGATGCCCATTCCACGGCAAGATGCCCATTCCACGGCAAGATGCCCATTCCACGCAAGATGCCCATTCTACAGGTGCGACCCAAGGGCGCGAGGGATTGCTCGCGGCCTTGGAGGCACGCACCTACCCTTAAAATCATTCCATTATTAAGCAACGCCCAGCTGTCAGCTTTGTGGCACAGGCTTCGACGCTGTGACTTCACTCAGATTAAACCAATGTTTACCTGTTGTCTTGATGCAATAGCGAGTGGTTTGAAGTTACCGTAAGACAGGCTCGCCTTAATCAATAAGTTTTAACCATGCATCTGCATAGCCTACCAACCATAAAGGCTCAACGTAATCAGGTTTCGTCTCCGGGGGAAAACCCCAAGACCGTAATGGTGCGTTTTCCGTAGGCGAATTAAATTCGCCACGGGTCGCACCTCTGCATCGCTTATTCAAAAGCTGATAGCTGATAACTGATAACTGATAGCTGATAGCTTACAAAGCAGGGAGTAATAAAATGAAAAAAGTCCAAATTATTGTATTTAAAATCGCTAAGTATTGGTTAGCCTTACCAATGAAAGTGGTTTTGAAAGTTAGGGATTTTTCCAGCAACATTAGGGAGAGTACCAGGGATAACAGACTAATCCATCTAGACAATCGAACCTTTACCCTGCTCCCTTTAAAACCAATACTAGTCAAACCTAGTAAAGCTAAGGTACCCCTAGGTCAAGGTTTAGGGGAAACCGCTGCTGTTAGACAATTCCCTATTGATTTATCCAATGTTGGGGAATTTTTGATCATCGTTCAAACTCCCGGGGGAGACGCCTGCGCCATACCGGTTGATCGGCTACCCACTATGATTGATTTGCCTTTATCAACAATTCGTAAATTGCCAGACTCTTACAGTCAAACCTATCTCCTTGGTATGGCTAATTATTTCGCGGTGTGGCAATCCGAAGCAGACAAATTAACCATTTTTTTGCTAGATTTAGAACGAGCATGGAGTGTGGTAATAGGTTATAGTTCAGGGAGTCGGGAGTCGGGAGTCGGGAGTCGGGAGTCGGGAGTTATAATAGGTAAATCTTGATATAAAATATCAGACGTGAAAGGACAATTATGGGGTAAACTAACAGATGGATAATTCCTGGTAACCTTCTTCAGTGGATATCTGTAGCAATCGGAAAAGACTGATTCAAGATAAGGCTTGAGGCTAGGAGATTCAGACAACAGAATATTAATCTGTTCTCTCTGCTCTTCGATGGTATTTTCCCAGCTTCGATAATCATCTTCTGAATCCACATACTGCCTTTTAAGCAAGTGTTCCATCAAAACTTTAAGTCTGCTCTGAAGCTCTCGTCTATCGGTTCGCGTAGCGTCGGCGAAAGCCGAATCGTCCCAAGGATGTTATCTCCTCAATTAAATTCTCTATGTCCAACTCATCAAAGTTTCTTGTTTTGAGTTGCTGGCAAGTTGTCTCAGTCCACATAACGAAGTCCTGATCATACAAGTCACTATTACTCATTGCTTGCTCCTGCTTTTTGTTTTTTTTTATTGATTATATCATCTCACGTTTTTTTGTAAAGTTGTTGATAAAATTAACTATAATATTGATATTATTATAGAATAAATTAAAAGAAAAGCCTGAATATTCATAATAGCTTGTATAGCGGTTTTCAATTTGGTGAGGTACAAAGTTTATGGTTTTAGGGAACAGGGAACAGGGAACAGGGAACAGGGAACAGGGAACAGGGAACAGGGAATAGGGAATAGGGAAGAAAGAAGAGGGAACAGGGCAAAAATTATGTGTACCTCATTAGGCTAAAAACCGCTGTATCTTACATATATTCCGCAATGGGTAGTGCTATAATTCAGAAACAGCCATAAAAATCTCCCCATCTCCCCATCTCCCCATCTCCCCATCTCCCTATCTCCCCACTCTTTCCCTTTTCCCTTTTTCCCAACCATGGATACAACTCAAACCCCTTTAACATTATTGCGCCTGTGGACGGTTGAGGAATACCACCGGATGGCTAAGGTGGGAATTTTGCAGCCGGATGAACCAGTTGAATTAATTGCAGGACAGATAATTAGACAAATGAGTCCCCAGGGAACTCCCCATGCTACTGCGATTCGGCTCACTCGCCGATTGTTGGATAATCGTTTACGAGAGCAAGGGTTAGTTCAAACACAATTACCAATTCAGTTAAGTAATTACTCTGAACCAGAACCAGATCTAGCCGTAGTTATGCCAGATGAACTGCGATACCTAGACCATCATCCGACACCATCAGAAATTTATTTAATTATTGAAGTTGCTGATACTACCTTGAAGAGAGATTGTGAACTAAAAGCTAACCATTATGCAGAGGCAAAAATTGCTGATTATTGGGTGATTGATTTAAGTAATCGTCAATTGCATGTTTTTCGAAAACCGACTGATCAAGGGTATCAAAGTCACGTAATTATGGCAGATAATCATACAATTTCACCGTTCCAGTTTCCAGATTGTTTATTCAATGTATCTGAAATGTTGCCACCAGGGATTCCGGAGTTTGTTGAGGGTTGATACTCTCCAAAATTATCTTATCCTATTCCCCGTTTTTATTTTCCTGTGCTTTATGGGTCTGTATCAAACAAGATATATATAACGTTTATATAGCGTTGAAAAATAGGTCATGAACAATCTTGATAATTTTTAATAACACAAAAAAATACTCCAAACTATTTCCTACTGCTCCCTGCTCCCTGCTGCCTGCTACCTTTTCCAATAACTCCTATGTTCACAAATCAAATACAAACGCTATAATTAGCCCCAAAGATGTTAAAATAAGGGTGATATGCTGGCGATACCAAAGAAAATCAGATGGTATTCCAACTAAAGTTAATGGTCGCCATAGGTGATAATATATAGATTGTGGAATGAAACTGCTGGAACTACACTTTTATCCCATTAAAGGCAAGCAAGACTATTTCAAAGTTAGTGGGTCGGGTTCCTTAGGAGAAGTCCATTACGAAGCTGGTCTGCCTTTTATTGACAGTCAGACTCCCCAGGTCCAGGACAGACGTTTCACGGTAGTTAAGATATTAGAGTCAACTAAGTTCAAAGAGAAGGACTTTTCGGAAGATGAGCAGGCTTGGATGGTACGTGAGCAACTGCTACTACCGGAGCGCAATGCTTTTGACCCTGAATACTTGGCTACTATTGGGCGTAAGCTCTATCAAGTATTAGGTAAAGACATTCAGCTGGTGATAGAGGCAGCAGTAGCAGAGGCTAAACGCGATCGCATTTTCTTACATATTCGGTTGCGGTTTCCAGCAGAAGACCCTAAACCTGTGCGCATTACTGATTATCCTTGGGAATTACTCCATAACCAGTATGGGTTTCTAGCCCACCAAGGGGTGACCTTCTCGCGCTATATTGCCTATCGTAGTCCTCGTCCTAATTTACCGGGAGTTGAACGGCTCAATGTCCTGTTGATTTCCTCTGGGGCAGGGGATGAGACAATGGGAATGGAATCGTTACCTGCTGTTGAACGACATGCGATCGCAAACGGATTGCAACGGGCTCAGGAACAAGGGAAAATCCAACTCGAAATTTTAGAATCTGCTACATTAAAAGCACTCCGCAGGCGATTGTCAAAGCGCCAAACCTCAGCAGTGCCTAGCGTTCTGCATTTTGATGGACATGGCTTTTTTGGCAAGCGCTGTAATGAAATAGGGTGCAAGAAAGTTTATAACCAGGGTGTAACTCAGTGTGAATGCGGTGCCCCATTGGCAAAAAAACCTCAAGGTTATTTGGTGTTTGAAGACTCAGATGCCAAAGCTGATTATGTCAGTGCCAAAGAACTGGGAGAACTCTTGGGGAATTTGCAGCGTCGGGAGCAACCGAATTCAGAATCGGGAATTGCTTTAGTTGTTCTGAGTGCTTGCAAAAGTGCCATGTCTCGAAAAAGTGAGTCTGTCTTCAATGGGGTGGCTCAGAGTTTGATTGGTGCAGGTATTCCCGCTGTAGTGGCAATGACCTATTCCATCAGGGTCGATGCAGCTAGTGCGTTTGCGGAAGAGTTTTATCATTCAGTGGGGGAACAAGAGTCATTAGCGATCGCATTGCGTTGGGGACAAAGTGCTATGGGTATTGAAGGGAATCAGTGGTATCGTCCGGTGCTGTATCTGCGTTGGGAGGATAATGAAGGGGGACAGTTGTTTAAATCCGTTGAACCTGATGTTTTGCCTCAAACTATGCCTACTCAGCCTCCCAGTCAATCCTCACGTCAACTAACTCGTCTTCAGGAAGACCTTGAAGATTTAGAAGAAGAATACGAAGCGTGTAGAATACAATACCGTGGAGTTATAGATGATGCTGAGCGCATTCGACTGAAAAGGAAACTTAATAATTTGTCTGAGCAAATAGCTGAGATACAAGAGCAGCTTGAACAACTTTGATTGAATAGGAGTTAATTGGAATAGTTGTTCTGCAAAATTATTATTTGATACTTTAAATTAATCCATAGATGTTTTCTGATTCTAATCGACGACGAGAGCTTATACAAGAGATTGCAGACTTAATGGAGGAAGAAGAAGCTTGCAGAAGACAATACCGTGCAGCCATAGATGAAGCTGAGCGCGTTCGCCTGAAAAGAAAACTTAATAATTTGTCTCAGCAAATAACAGATAAAGACAATCAACTAAAGCAAAAGGACTCCATTCAAAATGCTAATCGCCGCTTTTTAGCTTTAGAAGACAAACTTTCCAAACTTGACTTTAAAGAGCAAATTAAACTTATAAAAAATATTTTTGATGAATTTGAAGAGAATGGACTAGCATTATTTTTTATCAATGAAAGTTTAAATATGGCAGGAGATTTATTATGTTTAGAAATTCAAAATTTATTAAAAGATGAGACAACCGACTTACAGCATTATGAGATAGCATTTTCGGTTGACAGAAGATTAGATGAAGTAGGGTTTTTACAAGGATTAGGAGGATACTTAGGAATTAATGAAATCAAAGGTAAAGATGAATATTTAAAAATCATTGAAAAATTTTCAGAGCTTATCAAAAATGGAAGTATTATTTTTATTGAATTAAAAAAAATTGATTTACTAGATAATCAAGCAAATTTCTTGGAATGGTTAGTCAATTTTTTTTGGAAATCATTAATTGAAAAAGTGCCTTTGATTTGCAAAAACCAAGATATCGAACAAGTAAAATTTATAATTGTTGTTGTTTCAGATGATAATATATCGGATGAATGTTCAAACTTGTCATTTTTTTGTAACGAAAGATGCTTTGATAAAACTAAATTTTTGGCAATTCCTTTGAAGGAGTGGACTGAGAAAGAAATAAGGCTTTGGTTAACCAAATACTCAAGATTATCTAAAAATATAATTTCTCCCATGGCTAAGAGTGTGTATAAGTCAAGCCGTGGTGGCACCCCTAAACTGATATGTGATGCGCTAAGGAATAAGCTAAGTTAATTTTTTCATGGAGTAGCTTATGAAGTTACCGACTAAACTGACCTTTGAAAATCATCTTACTCGCAGACCTAAAAATGCTCATAAAGATTCCCCACAAAATCCAGAGCCTTATGTGGTGTCTTCAGAATTAAAAAAAGCGGTAAATTTAGCAATTTATCTCAGGCGACCGTTACTATTAGAAGGGGATGCGGGGTGTGGTAAAACTCGTTTGGCTTCAGCGGTTGCCTATGAATTAGGACTGCCCCTTTATCGCTGGGATGTGCGTTCAACAACCAAAGCCGAAGATGGACTCTATGAATATGATGCTATTCTCCGATTACATGATGTACACACTCAAAAAGTAGCACCAGAGCCCACCGTTGCTCATGGACAACCGGAGCCAGAAGACTTGGATCAGGAAGACTTAGACCAGGAAGACTCGGAACCAGTTAATCGCAATCCTGCTAATGCTAAACACTATCGTCAATTTGGTGCCTTAGGGAAAGCCTTTAGGTTGAAGGATTGTCCAGCTGTGGTATTAATTGATGAGATAGATAAGGCAGATTTAGATTTTCCCAATGACTTGCTGACAGTATTAGATGAGCCTTGGGAATTTAAAATAAAAGAAACTGGAGAAACCATTACAGCAACACACAAACCCATTGTGATCATCACCAGTAATAAAGAAAAAGGTAACCTGCCTGCACCATTTCTCCGTCGTTGCCTGTATCATTACTTAGACTTTCCTAACGACCCCAAACAGTTGCAGGAAATTGTTGATAAACACTACCAGGTTTGTCCGGAAGCACCACCCCCTGCGGATTTAGTCGATACTGCGATCGCTCGTTTCCTGGCGGTCTGGAACGAAGGGGGACTCTTCAAGACACCAGGAACTAGTGAATTTCTCGATTGGCTCAAAGCCCTTCATACTTTTGAATCAAAGCCTTACAATCCAACAAAATTAAAAAAAGACCAACTGCTCCCCTATCCAGAGTTACTGTTTAAGCTGCAACAAGACTGGAAAAAATATGCTAAAGCCTCATGAACTCCTTTAACCCCCAAGATTGGGTAACTCGTGCTTTCATTAGCCTGCGCCAAAACAGATTTCAGCTTGGCGTAGGGGAACTTTTCGCAGCACGGCAAGCGGTAAAAGGGGGATTTGGAGAGGATGAAACGGCACTGGCAGAGACATTAAAGCTTTTATGGTGTCACTCTCGCTCAGAACAAAGTCAGTTTGACTCCATCTGGAACTCTATCAGGGAGTCGTTGGGGGTTATTTCTCCCTCCAAACCCTCTGAAAATAGTGTTTCAGAAAAACCCAAGTCTAAACCTGATCACGAGCAGCTCAAGGTATCCCAGAAATTATTGCAGTCACCACCCCAGGAGGTTGTTACCGAGAGCAAACCAAAACCGGACTGGTCATCCTTACCGGTGCGGGCACCCTCTACCTTTGTAGAAAACGAAGATACTTCTAGCTTACAGACATACTATCCCATTTCCCGCCGTTCAATGGTCTATAACTGGAGGTATTTGCGCCGACCGATTGCCGATGGGTCAATGGATCAACTAGATGAAGCCGCAACCGTTAAGCAAGCAACTCGGCAAGGGTTTTATCTGGCTCCAGTCTACCGCAGACGTGAACAAAACCATGCCCATCTCCTACTAGTCTTGGATCAGAATGGTTCAATGACTCCGTTTCATCGCTTCACCAGTGACTTGGTAGAAACGGCACAGTATGAAAGCACTCTGCAACCAGAAAAGGTCAATGTGTTCTATTTCCATAACGTACCTGCTGCCAGTGTCTACAAAGACCTCTACTTGACAGAACCCATCCCCTTGCAAACCCTATTCACAATCTGTGACCAGGAAACTAGCGTATTAATAGTCAGTGATGCTGGAGCAGCACGGGGGTATCGTAAGTTAGAGAGGATTCGGGCAACTACCAGCTTTCTGTTTAAGCTAAAGCGGCACACCACCCTCTTGGCTTGGTTAAATCCAATGCCAGAAGACCGTTGGCTGGGTAGTTCCGCAGAAATTATTGCTAATTTGGTGCCAATGTACCAGATGGATAATGATGGATTAAGTAATGCTATCGACATTGTACGTGGACAACCCCTACAACACCTCCATTCCCCCTGCTCATGACAACTGTAGCTGAGGAAGAACAATGGCACCAACAAGCAGCAAAGCAAGCCGTCGAGCGGTTTGTAAAACGTTTTGATGAGTCCTATCGGGTCCTGGCCTATCATGCTGCTTTGCCTCTGGTGCTAACACCGGAGCTAGTGAACTACTTGCGCAATCAGTTTTTGCGCAATGAAAACGTTCCGTGGGTGGCAGAGGTTGATTTGTTACTGTCGGATTTGTGTTCTCAGGTGGGCTATGAGCTTTACGCCATGGATACTCATATCCGAGGCTATCTGCTAGAGCAAATGAAACAAGACCCCCGCTTTGGTAAGCCGCGAATGCAGCAAGTGGCTCAGGTTTTAATCAACTATGTCAAGTATCTGAGTCACCTTCATCCCGGTAGAAAGCAAAAGGAATTAGAGGCACAGCGTTGGGCAGCAATGGTGTATTTAGGGGATGAACAGTGCAAACAGGCAGCACGAGAGATTGCCCAGGGGCTCATAGAAACCAGTAGTGGAACCGATTCTGAAAATCTTACTGAATCAGGTATGCGGGCAGAATTAGCACGATTAACACGCATTACCGCAGAGCTATCCCCTCAGTTACAACAGGAACCAACCTTGGTGGAGTACGCCAGACTGATCCAGCGAGTCCTAAGACAGCCAGATACAGTTACTCCAGCTGAACTTAATCCCTATCAATTAGATGATTTGGAGTTGAGAGTCCCAGATTGGTTATTACCAGAAACACTGACAAATACGGTGTCAGTTTCTGGGCAGACAGTGACTGAGGTTGAAGGTTTACCACCCCTGCAAACCTTTCAATGTAAGGTGCTAACCATTGGGCTTAGAACAGGGAAAGAGATATCCTCAGAGATTGACTTAGAACCTTTTGACTTTGAAGTGGCAACGATACAGGTAAAAGACCCCATTCAAACCGCTGAAGAAGCAGTTTTTGGTTCAACAGGACCCTCGTTTACAGACCGGCAACGAAGCATCTTGAGAGGAGCATTAGACAATCAGACTTACCAAGAAATCGCCCATTCACTAGGCTACAGCTCAAAATATTTACAATCTGTTGGCTCTAAGTTATGGAAACTGCTTACAGAAGCCCTGGGTCAAAAAGTTACCAAAACTAATCTTAAGTCTGTATTAAATGCGGGATTAACGATCCACCGTCATCAGCACCAAGCTTATGGTTTTACCCAAGACTTAGGGAATGGAGTTGAGCTAGAGATGGTTGCTATCCCTGAAGGAAGTTTTATCATGGGTTCCCCAGAAACCGAACAGGGGCGTACTAATTATGAAAGTCCCCAGCATCGAGTCACCGTTAAATCCTTCTTCATGGGCAAATACCCAGTGACCCAAGCCCAATGGCAAGCCGTCGCCGCCCTACCCCAAGTCAACAGAAAACTTGAAAGCGATCCATCTTATTTTAAAGGGGAAAACCGACCTGTAGAGCGAGTCTCTTGGGATGATGCGGTAAAATTTTGTGAGCGGCTGTCCCAGTATACCAAACGCCCTTATCGCTTGCCCAGTGAAGCCGAGTGGGAGTATGCTTGTCGAGCAGGTACAACTACTCCGTTTCATTTTGGCGAAAGCATTACAACCGACCTAGCTAACTATGATGGCAACTCTACTTATGGCTCTGGTTCTAAAGGCAAATATGTTCAGGAAACCACCCCAGTGGGTAGTTTTGGGGTAGCCAATGACTTTGGACTCTACGATATGCATGGCAATGTGTGGGAGTGGTGTACAGACCATTGGCACTCAAACTATGAAGATGCACCAACAGATGGCAGTGCCTGGGAAGATGATAATGACAATAATAATGATAATGATAACAAAAAAAGGCTGTTGCGGGGTGGTTCCTGGGGCAACGTCCCTGATTTCTGCCGTTCTGGGTCTCGCTACGGCTATAGTCCGGCTCTCGGGCACTACTACGGCAGTATTGGTTTTCGTGTGGTGTGTGGGTGTGCGTGGACTCTGTAACCCTTTACCCTTTTACCCTTTTGCCCTTTCCCCTGTTTTCCCTTTTCCCTCTTCCCCTTTCCCCGCCGTAGAACTGGCATCTTGCCAGTAGCCGGAATAGTCCCGCGTAGAACTGGCATCTTGCCAGTAGCCGGAATAGTCCCGCGTAGAACTGGCATCTTGCCAGTAGCCGGGGAATATTTCCTGTGTAGAACTGGCATCTTGCCAGTGGCCGGGGAATAGTTCCTGTGTAGAACTGGCATCTTGCCAGTGGCTCCAGAATAGCCTTTATGAATGTGTCAATATCAATCAAATTAAATATTGGTCACTGGTAATATGCCATCATATTGGTCACTGGCAAGATGTAATAATCCTGGTCACTGGCAAGATGCCAGTTCTACTCTTATCACCACTGGCAAGATGCCAGTTCTACTTTGATCACCACTGGCAAGATGCCAGTTCTACTTTGATCACCACTGGCAAGATGCCAGTTCTACTCTTATCACCACTGGCAAGATGCCAGTTCTACTCTTATCACCACTGGCAAGATGCCAGTTCTACTCTTATCACCACTGGCAAGATGCCAGTTCTACTTTGATCACTGTGGAACAGCCTTTCAGCCTGTCTCAACGCACTAAAATAAAAAAATATACCCCATTAATGTCTTTAAAAATGTAACTAATGACTACCCCTAACTCTCCATCCTATGGGGCACAGGCTTCGAGGCGGTCTCAAACCAAGATTAATAATTATGACTGGCAGGATGCCAGTTCTACCAAGATTAATAATTATGACTGGCAGGATGCCAGTTCTACCAAGATTAATAATTATGACTGGCCAGATGCCAGTTCCGATTATCACAGGCCAGATGCCAGTTCTACTTATGACTGGCCAGATGCCAGTTCTACGAATTATAGCAGTTTCAGAAAGTTCAAAAATCTTAAAATTAGCCAAAGGACTCTTCCTCACTGGGAATCAGCAGGAGCAATTTACTTTGTAACTTTTAATACGTTTAAAAAGCTAGAGTTGACCCCAGAAGCCAGACAAGTAGTTTTAGATTCCTGTTTATTCTTCAATAACCAAAGGTACAAAACGTATGCTGTTGTGATTATGCCAGATCATGTGCATTGGTTAATACAGCCTTTGCTAAAATCCGATCAGGAATATTGGAGCTTAGGTAGTATCATCCACAGCATTAAAAGCTATAGTTCTAAGCAAGTTCCTAAAGTAATGAATCATATCGGTATTGTTTGGCAATATGAGCGATATGATCGCATTATGCGAGATGAAATAGAATTTTTAGAAACCTGGAACTATATCCGAGAAAATCCTGTAAAGGCTAATTTATCTGAGATGCCTGAAACATATCCTTTCTTCTGGCAAATGGATAGTGTACAGAAATCTTCTGTAAAATAATCAATGGTAGAACTGGCA
>NZ_JAAHFV010000299.1:0-7926 GCF_010672755.1 Moorena sp. SIO1F2 | reverse complement strand
ACAGAATTACCCTACAAGCAGTGTCTCTAGTTACTCTAGATTACTATCAAACTCCCGCCGCTGCCATTACCTTAGCCGACACAATTGCTGAAATCGGAGGCATACTTGGGGGAGTAGCCTATAGCAACCAAGACCTGGATGCTCAACTCGATACTGTTTTCTCTTTAGCTAAGGAGAGAAACCTCAACCTAGATTTCCATGCTGATGAAAACGGTAATCCTGATTCCCATTGTTTACGACAGATTGCCCAAGCTGCGATTCGTCATCAGTTTACCGGAAAAATTATTTGTGGTCACTGTTGCAGTTTAGCAGTGCAACCCTTAGAGGAGGTTGCGGAAACTCTCAAGTTAGTCAAAGCAGCAGGAATTGCTATTGTTAGCTTACCGATGTGCAATCTTTATTTACAAGATCGACAGGCTAACGTTACACCATCTTGGCGGGGAGTCACCAGGCTCCATGAAATTAAACAACAGGGTATTCCGGTAACCTTAGCTAGTGATAATTGTCGAGACCCCTTTTATGGATTTGGGGACCATGATGTATTAGAAGTCTTTACCCAAGCCGTACGGATTGCCCATTTAGATATGCCCATCGGTGATTGGCCTTGTGCCGTAACCAAGACAGCGGCTGATTTAATGGGTTTACCCAATATGGGTAGGATTGGGGTGGGACTCCCGGCAGATTTGATTTTGTTTAAGGGACGCCATTTCAGTGAACTTTTGTCCCGTCCCCAACATGACCGAATTATCTTGCACCAGGGTCAGCCAATTGATACTACGTTGCCGGATTATGCTGATTTGGATGAGTTAGAGAATTAAGAATTAAGAATTAAGAATTTAGAATTAAGAATTTAGAATTTAGAATGCAGAATTAAGAATTAAGAATTGATAATTAAGAATTAAGAATTGGGAATTAATAATTAAGAATTTAGAATTGGGAATCGGGAATCGGGAATCGGGAATCGGGAATCGGAACCCACCCCTAACCCCTCCCAGGAGGGGTTAGGGAATCGGGAATCGGGAATCGGGAAAAAATCATCTGTACCTGATGACTATGATAAATACTATATATCAGTTCTCAACAATTCCTGAGCCCATATCCGATTTTTATCTGAAAAAGCTGGTACTGGCTCTTGGTCATAATCGAGTTGGTAATCATAACCCCCTCGTTCATAAACACTATTAATTATAGCTTGTAAATCTACTATCGGTTCAGAATCTTCTGGACGTAACGGTAGGGAAAAAGTTGGTAGTTGCTCTGGAAGATTACAGGTATATAACTCGGCTCGTGGGCGACGCTCTTCTCGACTAACCAAAACCCGATAATCGCTCTCGATAGTGTTATATAATAGTGGCATTGGTTTCCAGGCTCTGAGCAAATCGATCTCTACTAAATTGGTCAAGCTTCCTAACACCCGTTGGCGTTTTTTCAGGTAAGTTTCTCTCCCTTCACCAGAGCGCTTATTAACTGGAGATAAAACTTCGATAGCGGTTACCACAGCACCAGTATTCATATCTCTTACTTCCAAATACCCTTGTTTGATTTGTTCAGGCATAGGAACAATTACTGTTACTGGTTTTGTGGTTGGTGGCGCAACAGCAACCTTAGAGCTGGGAGAATCTTCAGTATTTGGTTGACGTTTAACAGTAACATCAGGAATTCCAACTAATAAAACGTCATCTTGGTTAGTTTGATTAACCTGATAAATGCGCTTTTCAATAGCTACTTTATACTTCGGACGTACCTGAGGAATTAAATACTCAGCAATTAGACTAATTAACCAGTGATGTACTTCTGGCCATAAATCAGGATGCTCTAAATACGGATCCATGCCGGGAAAGATTGACGGCATCCGGTAACCTCCGATCAGCTCTGTCTTCTAGGATAGCAGGATAGCAGGTTAGCAAGTTAGCAGGTTACCAGGTTGTTCGCTTTTGAAGCTAGTAAGATCCAAGTTTTTGGGTTTTAGGGAGCAGGGACTAAGGCCGTAGGCCACGCTTTGGGCCAAGCCCACGCTGCGCAAACGCCAACAGAGCTTCGGAGCACTGAATTCAGAAGATGGAAGAGGTAAAAAATATGTGTACCTCATGTTGAGGTGGCTCTTTGCCAATAAAAGTCATGGGCTACTGAAAACCTAGTTTTTTTCAATACCCCCTCAGGGACTGCTTACGTATCAGGTAAGGTATAATGGTAAATAATTACCGCACTACAAAAGTAAAAATGATTGGGACATGTATGGAGTTTAACCTCTTTATACTGACCGGTCTGAGGTGAATAAAAAAATAATCTCCATTCCTATTCGGTGATGAAAGCGATGAAAACTAAATCTCAAAAAATCAAATTATACTCAGTAAACGATCTGAAATCACTGTCCCAGTTAGCCTGTATATCATCTGAAACCCGCTTAGCAATGCAAGCTGTTGCTAAAGTGCTACCTTTTCGAGCAAATAACTACATTGTTGAAGAACTTATTGATTGGAAAAATATACCAGATGATCCAATTTTTCGCTTAACGTTTCCCCAGCCAGACATGTTATCGTCAAGGGATTTGAATACCATGGTTCAACTCCTAAAAGACAATGCTCCAGAAAAACTCCTGCGACAAACTGCCAATGAAATTCGTCTTCGACTTAATCCCCATCCCGCAGGACAAAAGCAATACAACGTCCCGTCGTTTGAAGGTGAACCTTTACAGGGAGTGCAACACAAATATCAACAAACAGTTTTGATTTTTCCCACAGCAGGTCAACACTGCCATGCCTACTGTACATTCTGTTTCCGTTGGCCACAATTTGTCGGACTAGATGATCTTAAATTTGCGACTCGCGAATCGGGTCATTTTCAAGATTATCTACGAGAACACAAAGAAGTCACTGATGTATTGCTTACTGGTGGTGATCCGATGACCATGAAAGCACGACAGCTGGCTTTATATATCGAACCTTTATTAGAAGGGGAATTTGACCACATTCAAACTATTCGCATTGGAACCAAATCACTTTCTTATTGGCCCCATCGATATGTTACCGATGAAGATGCTGATGATTTGTTGCGCTTATTTGAAAAAGTAGTGCAACGGAGTAAGCATCTAGCTATCATGGCTCACTACGAACACTGGCGAGAACTAGATACACAAATCGCTCAAAAAGCAATCCAACGCATTCGAACAACGGGAGGGGAAATTCGGACCCAAGCTCCTGTTGTTCGCCACATCAATGATAGAGCCCATACCTGGGGTAAAATGTGGCAAATGCAGGTACGCTTAGGCTGTATTCCCTACTATATGTTTGTCGAACGACAAACAGGAGCTAAAGACTATTTTGAAATTCCTTTAGTTAAGGTGTGGGAAATTTATCGTCAAGCAATACAACAAGTGTCCGGACTAGGGCGAACTGCTCGTGGTCCGGTAATGTCTGCCTTACCAGGAAAAGTCAAAATTGAAGGTATTAGCGAAATTCAAGGGGAGAAAGTGTTTGTTTTGTCTTTTTTACAAGCTCGTAACCCTGAGTGGTGCAATCGACCTTTCTTTGCCAGTTTTGATGCTGAGGCAACCTGGTTAGGAGATTTGAAGCCTGCTTTTGGTGAATCGAAATTTTTCTATGAAAGCGAGCTAGAAGAAATTTTGACCCGGAAGATGGTGTAAGGTGATTAACAGAACTTAGCTAGGCGCTTTAAGCGATCGCACCCACAACCTAACCAAAAGTGATCATTTATTCCATTCCATTCAGCTAAAGATTTTCAAAATGATTAAGCAATAAGACGTTGTTATTATTCTCAAAGACGGGGAAAGTTTACAGTATAATCCCAAAGATTATCTGAATTTCCATCAGGAACTTTCCTCAAAAGACCGAGAAATTAGGATCCTGTACCAAAATGAACCCGTTTTTGATGTTGTCGTTCCGAAAGGGGTGTTTAATCCCTACGGTGGAATTGCTGCTCAAGCGTTTATGAGTGGTGTTTTGAGTGGTATTCTTGATGTCCAAGGAAAGCGGGTGCTAGATCTTGGATGCGGTGCGGGATTAATTGGCTTTTGCTGTATTTTGAAACAAAGTCAAAAGGTCTTATTTTCTGATCTTCATCCCAACATCGGGGAAATTAACAATCATCCATTGATGCGAAGTCAAGATCAGGTTAAGGTGCAGGATTTATGTGCAGGAGAAGCCGAGGAAACTTACGATACTGTCTTTATGTGTTTTCCCAGTCGTTCAATCGAGCGCCCTATCGATCCTGAATCTTACGAAATGGGAATTTTAAGGAATGACGATCTGGTATTCAGAGCTATTAGTGACGTTGGCAAAGTATTAGCACCATCAGGAGAATTTGTTTTCTTCTATCGCGTTTTCAATGACCAGTTTCCTTTGTATCTGGAAGTGACGTCTCACTTAGCTAAATACTTCGATTTGAGCACCCTTAAATTACTGTGGTATTTAGGAGAAGCTTCAGGACACGGTTTATTGTTGTCTGTTAAAAAATCTGCATAGTAAATATGGCGTAGGGTGGGACAATCTGTCCGATTGTAACGGGCAAGATGCCCGTTCCACCCACCGGGTCTTAAAAGCCTTGTTGTTACTATTCCCTATAATCCATTTCCAATTAAAATAAATGGTGCCCAATAAAAGGGATGCTCCAAACCATACTCTACTTTGGTAATTAAAGCAATTTGAGCTTGCCGGAGGGCTTCCGCTTTAGTAACGTTCCCCTGTTTCAAGACCTGATAAAATTTATTCATCAAGGCTTGGGTGCCCTGGTCATTAACTGACCACAGGGATGCGATCGCAGCATCGGCACCAGCATTTTGCATCAGATAACCAAAACCGAGGATTTCTTTGCCATCCCCCAATTCTCCCCCTAAGCCGGTTTGACAGGCACTGAGCACCACTAAATCTACATTAGATAAATCCCATTTTTCTTCTACCTGGCTGAGAGTAACGTGACTGCCATCACCAAACAGAATAAAGGAATCTTGTTTAGTTTTGTCGAACAGAGCGTGGGTGGCTAGATGCACTACGGAATAGTCATTCATCTGATAAATGGTATCCCCGTGAAACTCTTTATCGATCAATGTCTTAGTGTTGGGAAAGGTTTCTGCCAGACGCTCTACTTCTGGTTGGGTAAAGGTTAAAGCAGCCAAGTTATGCCGTTTATCCCCTACCGGAATAGTATGCTCTTTGGTGACCGCAGCGGCAAACACTTGTAACTGTGGTGTCGGTTGATTGTCTAGGGATGTTAGGCTCAGAGCAGTAATCTGATTAACTGTCAACCGCTCAATTAGCCATTGCTCGCCATCATAAAGTGCCCCTAGGGGAATATAGCGCAATTTGCCATCAGGAGCATAAATAATAGTTTTGGCATTAGCCTTGGCTAAGTCCCCTTCAATGGGTTTAATTAGCCACTGGTATAGTTGCTCGGCGGGAGGTCTGGCATTACGAGCCGGATTTGCCAGGAGTCTGCGGAAGTTTTTAATCGCTATTTCCAGGTCTTTCCGTTTTACCTTAACCGTGCGGCGAATCGGGGGAGCATAAGGAGTGACTAGGACTAATTCCAAACGCTCATCTAATACTAGGGGATAGAGAATAACCGCATCCTGTTCCAATTGCTGCAGTTGCTCTTGCAATCGTTTAGCGTACTTCTTTAAGTCTAAGTTTTCTGCTTCTGTAGTTTCCCTCAACTTTGCCAAGCGAGCTTCTACCTCTGGACTCTTCAGGAAATTTTGAAAGTCTTTGGTTAGCTTAGCTTGATTTTTCCTAAGTTGAATGATTCGCTGTTGCTGGGTTTGGGTGCGCTTATCGTTAGGAATAGTTTCCAATTCACTGAGTTCTTGACCCAGGGCAATGGCTTGGTCGATAATCGGTTGGGTACCTTTAATGATTTCCTGTTCTTCAGTCAGTTCTGTAATGCCATCAACGGTGTTATCATCCCCTCGCACATTACTGAGGTAATCCTGCAACTCCTGGACTTTCAGTAAATCGAGCACCCGTAGGGCTTCTAAGTTGCGATTTTGTTGGGTCAATAAATCAGCCAAGCGGCGATAGTCTTCAGCAACAGTATTGGTAAAGGATTGTTGTTGTTCAATGGGCAGAACCTTTAACTCTTTGCGGATCCCTTCTCGGACATTAACCGATTGTTTGAAGAAGGTAATCGCTAATTCCGATTGGTTTTGGGTATCATACAACTTACCGATACCAGCTAGAATTTTCCCTTCCCTTAAGCGAGTACCAAGAGTTCTCGACAGGGCTAAAGCTTCTTGATAGGAGGCTAAAGCCTGGGGATAGTTTCCTAGATTAGTGTAAACTATTCCGATATTGTACAAGGTATAGCTAATCCCAGCTTTGAAACCAATTGTTTGATTAATCTCTAAGGCTTGTTGATGATAGTCATTAGCTTTAGTATACTCTCCCAGTTCTTCATAAACTCTTCCGAGCAGATTCAGGGCTATAGCTTCATCCAAGCGATTACCAATCTGTTGAGAAATAGCCAAGGATTGCTGATAGAATTGGAGAGACTTGGGATATTGTTTTTGTTTTTGGTAAACTTCTCCGATGTTAGTTAGGGTTTCCGCCATCCCTTCTTTAGCCCCAATTTTCTTAAAAATTGGATTAGCTTGGTTGAAGTAGTCCAAGGCTTGGGGATAATCTCCCAAATCCAGATAATCTAGCCCCATAGCGTTATAGGTGGTGCCAATACCGGCCTGGTCACCAATCTCTTGACGAATGGCTAGGGCTTTTTGCTGATACTCTAGGGCTTTGGGATACTTTCCCCAGTGACTGTAAACTATTCCGATGTTGCTGAGGGTAGCAGCTTCCCCTGAACGGTAGCCAATGTCTTGAAAAATAGCTAGAGATTGCTGGAAGTATTCTAAACCTCGGTCATACTCCCCTTGGTCAGTATAAATTGTTCCGATATTGTGGAGAGTCTCACCAACTCCCCTCTTGTCACCAATGTCTTGCCTAATTTTTAGAGATTGCTGACGATAGTTTAAGGCTTTGGCATAGTCTCCCCAGCTACTGTAAACTACTCCGATGTTGCCCAGGGTACTGGCTTCCCCTGAACCCTGTCCAATGTCTTGAACAATAGTTAGAGATTGCTGGAAGTATTCTTTGGCTTGAGCATACTCACCCCGATCATGGTAAACGGAGCCAATATTATTGAGGGTACTAGCTTCCTGGGAGCGTACGCCTATTTCTTGAGAAATAGCTAGAGATTGCTGGTGGTATTCTAAAGCTCGGTCATACTCACCCTGACTATCGTAAACTGAGCCAATATTACTGAGGGTAGTAGCTTCCCCTGAGCGTACGCCTAGGTCTTGGTGAATAGCTAAAGCTTGCTGGTAGTATTCATTGGCTCGGTTATAGTCACCCTGAGCATAGTAAATAAACCCAATATTATTGAGGGTAGCAGCTTCCTGGGAGCGTACGCCTATTTCTTGAGAAATAACTAGAGATTGCTGGAAGTATTCTTTGGCTTGAGTATACTCACCCTGACTCTGGTAAACTCCCCCAATATTATTGAGCGTAACAGCTTCCGCTGAACGTACGCCAATTTCTTGTTGAATCACTAAAGCTTGCTGGAAGTATTCTTTTGCTCGGTCATACTCACCCTGACTGCTGTAAAGTTCTCCAATATTATTAAGGGTATTGGCTTCATTAAAGCGATCGCGAATTTCTTGAGAAATAGCTAGAGATTGCTGGTAGTATTCTTTGGCTTGAACATACTCACCCCGAGCATAGTAAATAAACCCAATATTATTGAGGGTAGTACTTTCCCTTGAGCGCTGGCCAATTTCTTGAGAAATAGCTAGAGATTGCTGGTAGTATTCTAAGGCTTGGTCATACTCACCCTGACTGCTGTAAACTGACCCAATATTATTAAGGGTATTGGCTTCCTGGGAGCGCTCACCAATTTCTTTAAAAATAGCTAAAGCTTGCA